>JAADFP010000064.1 GCA_013152825.1 Caldisericota bacterium
CCCCTACCTGGGCATTTTCGCCGAAGGGATCTATTCTGCAGGGCCCCATGGAACAGTTGCGGCAGCATATTCCCAGAATGCCAAAGCCGCACTGGGGGAGTTGTTCCTGCAGTCTGTCCCAGGATAATTGGAAATCCTCTTCTTTTATTTGTTGTAGCAACTTTTTTGCAGAGCTATCATGAGACCACTCCATTACACACCTCCTTAGGGTAACTTTATAAGCCTGCCGTCCGGGGTAATTGTTTCTCTAAATCCTTTCTTCCCTTCCAGTATTTTTTCAAATTTCCCATAATCAACCCAGCCTTCCAGGAGCTCATCCGCTAAGTTTTCTACCCTGTCTTTTTTACGGATAAGCGCCATGTATATCCCGGCTGCTTCCACCTCTCCTACCAGCACAGCGCCAGTTAGCCTGCCATCTTTAAAAACCAGCCTCCGATAAACGAATTTTTTCTCTGCTTTTTTCTCTTTAATGATTTCTCCATTCCTTGCCTGCACACAGCCCATGGAAATAAAGGGTAAGCCGAAAAACTCCGCGGCATTGGCTCCTATGGAGCCCGGGTACACTTTCTCCCCGCCTGCCATATTGATTCCCGCGGTTCTTCCCTGCTCCTGGGCAGCAAGCCAGAGAGCATTGATAGTGTGTTCTCCAGTAACCAGGTCTTTTGTCTCTGCTACATCCCCTGCGGCAAATATTTCCTGGAAGTTTGTGCGCAAGTAATTATCCACCACTATTCCCCAGTGGATATTTATACCGCTTTCCTCGGCAAAGGATAGATTGGGGGAAACTCCCTTTCCCACAATGGCTATCTGTGCTTTGACCTCTTCTCCGTTATCCAGAATCACCCCTTTCATCTCTTTATCTCCCAGGATTTCTCTCGGGGCAAGCCCTGTCCTGATTTTAATCCCCTTTTCCTGCAGCCATCTTGCTATCAGACGAGAGGAATTTTCCTCTACCACCCGGGAAAGTATGCGGGGGGATTTAACAATTACCTCTACGGCAAGCCCTTTCTTCTTTAAGGCATAGCCGGCTTTTAAGCCTATTAATCCTCCCCCGAAAACGAGGGCTTTCTCCGCTTTCTCTGCCCTTTTCGCGATTTGCCGGGCATCTTCCAGAGTGCGAAAGCCAAAAACTCCCTCCTTTTCTTCCCCTTTTACCCGCAGTGTCTTGGGAGAGGCGCCGGTAGCAATCAGCAGGGCATCGTACGGTATCTTTTTCCCGTCATCTATTTCCACCTTTTTTTCTTGCGGAAATATTTTAACTGCTTTCTTCCCCTGCAGAACCTTTACCCCGTTTTTCTGGTAAAAATCCTTCTCTCTTAAGTAGAGATCTTCTTCGGAGTGGGTGCCTATGAGAAAATTGGTAATAAGGCAGCGTGCATAAGCAGGGTAAGGCTCGGCTGAAATTAGAGTAATCTCACCTTTTTTATCAATACTCCGGATACCCTCTATCCCGTTTAACCCTGCGGCGCAGTTACCCAATATTAAGTAATGCATTTTTCTTACCCCGTTTTTTTCTCTTTTCCATCAACTCCTGGAATTCTTCCGCCTGACCAAAGAACAAGGCTCCTGTAGGGCATGCTCTTACACAGGGCGGAATTTCCTCCTCCTGGCAGAGGTCGCATTTAACCGCTGGCTGCTCTTCTTCTCCCAGTTTTATTGCCGCAAAAGGACAGACCATCACGCAGGAGTAACATCTGACGCATTTTTTCTCTTCAAATACCACCAGGCCAGTTTTCTCATCCTTTCTTATCCCGCCTGCAATGCAGGCGTAAACACAGCAGGGTTCCGGGCAATGGCGGCACTGGAGAGGTATAGCGTTCTCTTCATCCTTTCTCACTCTGATGCGGGAAATGGGGAGAGGTTGTTCCTGAATGGCCTTTTCCAGCTTGTGTGAGCTAGAATGTTTTATCGCGCAGGCTATTTCGCAACTTCTGCAGCCCAGACACCTTTCCTCGTCCACAAATATTCTCTTCATGCTCCTAACTCCTCTATCAATTCACTTATTAAGCCTATAGCCCTGGGATGTCTCATTACCAGGATATCGGCTCCTGCCAACGCCAGAAGAGAAGCAGTGATTGCCTCCATCATTATCCCTCTTTCTTCTTCTTTCCCCATTTTGGGGTCCTTTGAAACGGGTATGGCCACTTCCTTTACCTTCCATACTTCTTTGGCCAGGTTGCAAATCATGGGGAAGGCAAGCTTTTCGTCTTCCTGAACCAGAGCGGCTATTCTGTCCCTTTCCATTACCGAGTAAGTGTACTCGATTCCGTAGCCCAGTCCTCCAGTGGTAGGATCCATGAGAAGTTTGTTTTCTGGCACACCCAGGTCCAGAAGGAGTATATTCAATTGCTTGGCCAGGTTGACATCAATGGGAGTAGAGGCAATTACCACGTGTTTGTAAGCAATGGCAGAGGCACCAATTTGCTTGTAATTCTTATCCGCCACCGGGGCAAGAGCTACATTTCTGCCTTCGCAAACCTCGGCGATTTTACGCAGTACACTTGCATCCTTTTCCACGTCATCACATCCCCAGAATATCAAGGGAACCTCTACTGCCTTTACTATCTCTTCTATAATTCTTATCTCCTCATCTACAGGGCGATTTATACCGTGCGGGTCGATTCCGAGCAATTGAACAGTAATCAGGTTTGCTCCATATTCCTGCACGCATTTCTTTGCCCAATCAGAGGGGCTTTTTAGTACATCTTCGTAGGGTTTACGCACTGCCTCCGGCCAATTCTGGGGAGCATGGTCCCAGATTTCATAAGCTATGACGGGAGGACTGGGTATTTCCCCTTCGAAATCGTGGAATGGATAGCAGCTTTCCCCTCCCACTGTTACTGCTTTTTCTCCCGTGCCCAGAGTAACTTCTCTTATCTTCCCCTTGTACTGAATCTTTGGAATTTCCCAGCTCATCTTCACCTCCTAAGCAGGCGTTTTCCTTCTTTCGCTTCCGTAGCCCTCCTGAGAAAACCAGTAGCGTTCGCCAGTTTTCAAAAACTTCAGCATCTCTGCTCTATCTGAAAGTTTCTTCATCCAGGAAAGCGGCTGAGTGGGCTTGCCCCGTTCATACGTGGGGCCCAGGACTTTCTTTTCCTTCATTTTCTCCCTCCATATTTCCCACTATTTCTTCACTGCATTGTAGAAGCCTGGGAGCTTCTTCCCAGGGAGGAACCCCTTTAAGATCGGCCTCCTTTATCCCCTGCAGGTAAGGGATGAAGCCCAGGAAATGGAAATCTTTCAGTTTTTCCTGCAGAAATTTTTTCTCTTTCTCATTACCTATTTTATTTCCTATCACCCCTATCTTTTTTATTCCCAGTTCTCCCGCTAACTTCCTGATTTGTAATGCAGTATCTACGCTTTTTTCTCCTGGCTCCACCACTGTAATCAGCCAGTCCACTCCCTGGGAAGTACCCCTTCCCAGATGTTCTATCCCCGCTTCCATGTCCATGATGACTATGTCGTTCTGGAAGAGTATAAGATGCTGGAGCAGGGCTTTGAGAAAAGTATTCTCAGGGCAGGTACAACCCATGCCTCCGCCCCTTACCGTTCCCATGATGCCCAGATAAAGATTCCCATCTCGGTAAAAGAATTTCTCCGGGATGTCATCCACGCGTGGATTCAGGGTAAAAAAGATGGTGGGTTTACCTGGTTCTGCTCCGGTTCTTTCCGTGATAAGAGATTTCAACTCCACTAAAGGAATAATTTTCTCCTTTATCCCCAGGGTGCGAGAGAGGTTCGCATCAGGATCAGCGTCTATCAAAATGACTCTATTGCCTTGCTCCAGGTAGACTTTAGCAATAGCTGCAGTCAAGGTAGTTTTTCCAGTGCCACCTTTCCCAGCCACTGCTAATTTCATGGTAATGATTAATTCTATCATATCACCTGAAATCTTCTGTGTAAAGATGTCTCATTTAACAGGGGGGAGCGTTGATTCTGTGTCAGGATTTCAAAAAATCTACTTTTCATCGGGATACCTGACAAAAAAATTAAGAAAATACGGGATATAGAGGGAGAGGAATATAAATGGCACGGAGTTTGCTCTATTTTAGGGTAGAAGGAGGTGAGATAAAATGGCAGTACTCAAAAAGAGAACCGAAGAGTGGTCTCCCCTGCGGGACATCATGGTGTTTCGTGACGAGATGGACCGGCTCTTTGAAAACGTCTTCTCTCCCTGGAGCTTGAGGAGGAGAAGAGTGGGGGGTGAAATAGTATGGGCACCAGAGGTTGATGTTTACGAGGACGAAAACAACGTGATAATAGAAGCAGAAATCCCCGGACTCAAGCCGGAAGAATTGGATATAAACGTAACCGGGAACACTGTTACCCTGAAAGGTGAGAAGAAGGGAGAGAAGGAGAAGAAAGCCAAGAACTACCACCTACTGGAGCGCACCTACGGAAGCTTCGAAAGAGTGATTGAACTGCCCGTGGAAGTGGAAGCTGCAAAAGCAAAAGCCAGGCTAAAGAATGGCGTGCTGGAGGTGGTTTTACCCAAGGTAGCGGAGGCAAAACCCAAACAGATAAAAGTAGAGGTCAAGTAAGTTTGTCAACTGCCCCGGGTTTCCCTCGGGGCAGTTTTTTATTTTTCTGACGGGATAGGATTTCTTTGCCAGTGAAAGATTGCAGTAGTATTTTTTTTGAATACTGCATTTATACATGTTAAAATTTCCCCGATGCCTTGGGATACAGTTTTCCTGGGAGTACTAAGTTTCCTGGGGTTTATTATTGCCTACAATACCTACGGCAAATTTCTCAGCCAGAGGATATTTCGCCTGGATAAAAGGGCGGAGGTCCCTTCTAAATCTTTGCGGGATGAGCAGGATTACGTTCCTACCAGGAAAGAGATTGTCTTTGGCCATCATTTCACTTCTATCTCTGGTCTGGGGCCCATAGTAGGTCCGGCTATTGGAATAATCTGGGGTTGGGTGCCGGCCATGCTCTGGGTGGTGTTTGGTTCCATCTTCCTGGGAGCAGTGCATGACCTGGGTTCCCTGGTGGTTTCCCTGAGAAACCAGGGACAAAGCCTGGGGGAAATAGCCGGGAAGCTTGTCTCTCCCCGGGTGGGATATCTCTTCCTTTTTATTATATTCTTTGAGTTGTGGATTGTTATTGCCATATTTGCTCTTATAATAGCCATTCTTTTTCAGATGTATCCCACTGCGGTATTTCCTATCTGGATGGAAATTCCCATTGCCATGTGGCTGGGATACATGATTTATAGAAAGAAAAGCAGCCCAATGGGGGTTAGCATTGTGGCGCTTATTCTTATGTATGCTACTATTTTAGTGGGTACTTATCTTCTCCCCCCGCTTAAGCTGCCTTCCCTGGGAGGATTCAGCAGTATAGAAATCTGGATGTTCATCCTTTTATTGTATTGTTATATAGCTTCTACTCTTCCCGTGTGGAGACTGTTGCAGCCACGGGATTTTATTAACTCTCATGAGCTAATGGTGCTTCTCTTTTTCCTTTTCCTGGGACTTTTGTTTTCCCGTCCGCCCATAGTGGCGCCTGCGCTACAACTGCATCCTGCCGGCGCTCCTTCCCTGTATCCTTTTCTTTTTGTGGTAATTGCTTGTGGAGCGATCTCCGGTTTTCACTCTCTGGTTAGCTCGGGAGTTTCTTCCAAGCAGCTGGAATCGGAAAACCACGCACAATTTGTTGGTTATGGGGGCATGCTTATGGAAGGAGTGCTCTCTGTGCTGGTACTGGCAGCGGTAATGGGAGGGATTGGGCTGGGAGTTAAAACAAAAGCTGGCTTACTTACCGGTTCTGCCGCCTGGCAGCATCTCTATTTTTCCTGGCAGGCGGCAAGCGGGCTGAATGCGAAAATTTCTGCATTTGTTACCGGTTCGGTGAACATGCTGGCTTCTTTGCATATTCCCAGGGAACTCTCTGCCACGCTTCTGGGAGTGTTCCTGGTTTCCTTTGCTGCTACGACCCTGGATTCTGCTACCCGTATTCAAAGATACGTTATCGCTGAATTGTCAAAGGATACCAGGTTAAATTTCTTGAGTTATCGTCATCCTGCCACGCTGGCGGCAGTGCTTTCGGCTCTTCTTTTAGCCTTTATTCAGAAAGGGGGCAGGGGAGCAATAGTGCTCTGGCCTCTTTTTGGCACGGTGAATCAGCTCCTGGCAGGGCTTGCCTTGTTAGTGATTACCCTGTATCTGATTAAAAGAAAGATCAGAGCTATTTATACCTTCCTTCCTTTCCTATTTATGGTAATCATGACGGGTTGGGCGCTTCTGCTCAATATAAAGAGGTTTTATTATACCCGTATCTGGCATCTTTTCTTTATGGGGGAATAGTTATTTTCTTTCTTGAACTCTGGATGATAGGAGAGAGTGTTTTAGCTATAAGGAAGGAAATGAGAAAAACAAAGCTCTGAGTAAGGTAGCATCGCACCCGGCTGACATACATAAGTTGAAAGAAGCTCCATCTTTTGTCATTCCTGCGGAAGCCCCCCCGATCCCGGTCTTACATCGGGAGAGGACAGGCAGGTATGACAGGGAGTCTGGTATTGATATAAACCCTAAACTCAAAATCCTAAACTCTAAATAAACCCAAAACCTAAATATTCAAACCCTAACCCTGAACCACGTGGGGTTCAGGGTAAAACTTTCTACCAGAATACCCTGCTCGCTCTCCCGACGCATGTTGGGAGAGGGCAGGCGGGCAGGAAACTGACTTACTGTTCACTATTCCCTCCCCAGCCTGTCTCAAATGCAACGTTTGCTTTGCTTCTTTTTGGTAAAATGTAGCTCTCCATGAATACAAAAATAGGAATAATTGGTGGTAGCTTCAATCCGCCTCATTATGCCCATTTATTTATGGCCATAGAGACCCTTTACCAATTTAACCTGGGAAAAGTGCTCTTTATCCCTGCTAATATTCCACCCCACAAGGAAGAAGGGCTTGTTTCTGCGGTGCATCGTCTGAAAATGGTGGAATTGGCCATTGCAGATGAAGAAAGATTCCAGGTTTCGGACATGGAAATTAAGAGAGGTGGAGTTTCCTATACCGTGGACACCTTAAAGGAACTGAAGCAGAGTTACGGGGAAATATACTTTATTGCAGGCAGTGATTCTGCCCTTGATTTGCCGCATTGGAAAGAACCGGAAACTATCCTGGAATTATGTACTTTTACTGTATTTGAGAGGCCGGGTTATCCATTTGTAAAAGTTAGAGAGAACTTGAAGAGAAAAATGGTGCTGATGGATTCTCTTTTATTGGATGTTTCTTCCCGGGAGCTGCGCAGCAGAATCAGAGAGGGAAAACCCGTGCGCTATCTTTTACCCTGCTCAGTAGAGAGATACATAGAGGAGAACTCACTTTACAAATGAAGAAAGCGAAGAAAGCGGTGCAATTCGGGGCGGGAAATATAGGAAGAGGGTTTCTCGTGACCCTATACGTAAACTTTCTACGGGTGATAGGTTAATAGGTGGAGCGAGGTTCATAGAGAAACAGGAGGGGGATCTGGAGGCAATAGGCTGGAGATCCGCGGCGCTTCTTTACGATTATTCCGGGGATAGGGGACAATGAAATTACAGGGATTGATAAAAGCAGAAGGAATAGATACAGTCCTTCAAGAGATTTGTAAATTTTCTCCCGGAGAAATACTGGCTCTTTTGGTGAAAGAGATGAGGGAGAAACTCCGGAAAGGAGAATTTGCATAGGGTTTATAAGCCTGGTAAAATCATAGGACTAAAATGAAATCACAAGTACTGGAAAATATAGAAAACCTGAAATTTAAGGAAGTACTCAGGCTGGAGCCTTCTTCCCGCGAGATGTTGCGGAAGGTTCAGGCTTGCGCTATCAATGTGCAGAAACTCATGTGGGTAAGCGAGGGAGATGTGGTAATCGGGAGCGCCCGCTGGGCTACATCCATGCCCGCCTGGCCAGGGTTAAGGGTGCAGACAAGGTGATAGTCCTTGAAGTATCTGCCCATCGGTTAAAGATGGCTAAAGAGAAAGCCCGGGCTGATTTTTAATTTCAATCCTTTAGAGGATAGTGTGGTGGATAGGATAAAAGAAATTACAGGAGGAAAGGGAGCAGACAGGGTAATTCTGGCCTGTGGTTCAGATAGGGCACAGGCTCTGGAATTGGTAGCACCGCTGGGTTCTGTGAATTTCTTTGGCGGATTGCCCAGGGGTAAGCTCCTTGCCCTGAATACTAATTCCCTTCACTACAAGGAGTGTTATGCCGTGGAGACACATGGATCAATAGAAGATTTAACGCACAGGTTGCCATTAGAAGAATTACAGAAAGGGCTGCAGGTAGTGGAAAAAGGGGAAGGGTTAAAAGTTATAATAAAGCCAGAGTAAGATAGATGGAAGAACCATTATGAAGGAGGTAAACGATGCCTTTTAAAG
>JAADFP010000065.1 GCA_013152825.1 Caldisericota bacterium
AGAGCATTATCCACCGGAGTATTCGCGGGGATATGGTTCCCCACGGCCATGATGAAGCCGGGATACTTCTTGCCTATATCCATGCAACGTTTTACTTCGTTGTAGATATCCTCCTTGCTTCCGCTAAGCAGAATCCTGCAATCTGCATTACCCACAAAGCCGTGGGTTTTACCATATTTTTCCGCGAATCCTGCCATATCGGAACTCGGCTCCATGACTAACATATGAGCACCGCACTTTATAATATCATCAAAAAACATATCGTATTTTCCGTCCGAAGTAAAAATCAGCTTTTTACCCGATTCCAGAATAGGTTTCCATAACTTTTTATAGTAAGGGAAAATTGCTCTCCTGTACCACTCCGGAGAAGCTACCGGGCCTGAACTCCAGCATATATCATCATGACTCATAAAAACTTTGGCATCAGTTTTTGCTGAAGCCAGGAAAAACTGCCTAATCCAGTGATAATAACTTTCTATGACTTTATTAAATTTTTGGGGGTCGTTCCCCATTGCCAGAAGGAGCATCTCCCAGCCAAAAATTTCAATCAGCCCGGAAAACAGTGTGGGCTGAATACCTGCCATGGTTAAAGTAACTTCCCCCCAATATTCTTCTACCTCCTGATACCTCTGGTTAAGCTCTAGAGATAGTTTCTCTATGTCCAGTTCCCCGTATTCCTTATAGGGATCAAACTCATACACATCCTCTACTGTTTTAAAGGGGCAATACACCTGCGAATCATAATCTTCCCCCTGTGCCTCATAAACTGCATGTCCCATGGAAGTTGTCTTCCCATATTTCTTAATATCCGGGCCTGTGGGACACGTCCACATAAAAGCATAATCCCATATTCTCACAAATTCCTTGCTGGCTCTTTTCCTGTTTTCCTCCCGGGAAGTATCAATCCCGGTTACTGCCTTAACCAGTTCCCAGTGTCGATGAGCTGAATATTCTGTTCTTGGCACCCTCTCAGCAAACCTTAAGTTTATTGCCTCCCATCCACTTTCATAACTCATTTCTTTGTATCCTTTTCTTTCTTTTTTTCCTGACTTTTTTCCTTGGCTGGTTCTTTTTTATTAAATTCCTCTACATAATTAAGCTGCAAGTTGGTAAGGAAGCTCTTTAGCATATTTTCCTCTTCCCGGGAAAGATTCCCCCTAGTCTTCCTCTCCACCATTCTTAGTGTCTCTATGGTCTCATGCGCTACTTCCAGGTTTCTCTCTATTTTACCCGTAGCTGGATTGGGCAATTTACCCAGGTGAGCCATACCTCCCAGGTACAGCTGGTTTATGAAGGCCAGGAATCTTGCATCACTTTCTTTCTCCATATCCTTCGCCTCCTTTCATTGTATTAAAAGCGATTTTCCGCCATAAGTAAGTAAGGATACCACTATACCTGCTATCAGTACACCTCCAATTATAGCCGGCAAAGCATACTTAAACCTGATACGAAAAAGCACTGCAGCCACACAGCCCGTCCAGGCTCCCGTAGTGGGAAGAGGGATCGCCACAAAAAGCATTAAGCCAATAGCCTCGTATTTTTCTATCATGGCTGCTCTTCTCCTGGTCCTTTTAAACAGCCAGGCAAAGAATCTATCCCCCATACGCGTGCGGGAAAATACTTCAGAAAGCTTATTAAGAGACAAAAGAAGAGGAATCACCGGTAGCAGATTCCCTATTACCGCTGCTAAATAGGCTTTCCACATAGGAAGCCCTAAATGCGCAGCCAGGGGAATCCCTCCCCGCAGCTCGGATATGGGAAGCAAAGAAACAAAAACAACCTTCCAGTAAGCTTCTATATTCTCAATCATTCTTCCAGCCGAATTCCCCTATAAGGGGAACAAAAACACAAGGCCCAAAATTTTCCTCCTTAAACCGTTCTCCCTTTTTGGTTATCCGCACCAGGTCCTGGGAATACCTCTCGCCCACGGGAATAACCAACCTTCCCCCTTCCCTGAGCTGTTCCAGAAGAGGGGCAGAAACTTTCGGGCTGGCAGCTGTAACTATAATCCCATCAAAAGGCGAATATTCTCTCCATCCTTCAGTTCCATCTCCTACCCTATAAAAAATATTTTTGAAACCCAGCCTGTCAAGAATCTCTTTTGCCCTCTGCAAAAGAGATTCTATTCTTTCCACAGTATAAACCTCACCTGCAAGCTCTGCCAGAATAGCTGTCTGGTAACCGGAACCTGTGCCAATTTCCAGGACTTTCTCATTCCCCTTTAACCTGAGAAGTTCGGTCATGAGCGCCACCATGTAAGGCTGTGATATTGTCTGACCTCCTCCAATAGGAAGCGGATAATCATTATATGCCTCCACTTTCGACTCAGGAGGAACAAACTCGTGGCGGGGAACTTTCAAGAAAGCATCAATAACCCTTTTATCCCTGATACCTCTCCTCTTTATCTGCTCCTCCACCATTCTTTTTCGCAAGGTTTCCCAGTCCATTTTAAATATTTCTCCAGATAAGCATAAAAAAACGAAGAGTATCTTTCCAGGGTGATATTTTACTTTTCCTGGTCGAATCCGGAAGATAAACAGAAGTTATAGGAATTTCTCTGATTTTAAATCCCTTTTTCCCTGCCTTGATGAGAAGCTCTGACTCTACGGCAAACTTAGGGCTTTCCAGGGAAACCTCCTGTAAAACTCTGCTTCTTATTAAGCGAAACCCGCTCTGGCTGTCCCGTATTCTCGTACCGGCAAGCATTGTGGTAATCAGAGAAGTAATTACATTAGTCCAATATCTAACAGGAGGCATCCCTTGCGGATCTTCCATGCGGGAACCTACTACTATATCGGCATCCTCTTTACTCGCTTTTTCTATAAAAAGCGGGATCTCTTCTGGGAGATGCTGTCCGTCTCCATCCAGGGTAACCACCGCATCAAATCCTTTACTAACCGCATAACTAAATCCCGTCTGCAGTGACTTACCCTTTCCTGCATTTTTTACATGCTTCAAAACCGTGGCTCCCGAACGTTCTGCCACCTCAGAGGTCCTATCCACAGAGCCATCATCCACTACTATCACCTCGTCCACCCCGGCAATCTTCCTGGTCCTTTTCACTACCTCCCCAATCCTCTCTTCTTCCTGGTAGGCAGGAATAAGTGCGCAAATTTTTTTTAATCTTTTTCCCATATATCCTCAAAAATTGACCATTGTGTAGGAAACTTTTTTACATACTTCTCTATCAGAGAAACAATTTTATATACACCCTCATTAACGATTTTCTCCCTATCTCCCTCTCCCTC
Source organism: Caldisericota bacterium (assembly GCA_013152825.1). Taxonomy (GTDB): domain Bacteria; phylum CAIJMQ01; class CAIJMQ01; order JAADFP01; family JAADFP01; genus JAADFP01. The sequence goes on from JAADFP010000065.1 coordinate 3,249, forward strand.
TATGGTAAAAGGCTTTTCCAGATAGAGATAATACCTGCCGTTGTTTTTGAGTGTAAACCCGGGAAGAATTACTGCTCCCGTGCGGTAAGCCAAATAAGCAGGCCCTTTGGGGAAAACAGTCTCCCTGCCGCAAAATTTCACCTTCATTCCTTCTTCACCGAAGGGCCTATCCCCCAGTATAGCCAGCCCTTCTCCCCTCTTTAGTGCCCTGATGCTCTTTTTTACTCCCTCTCCTACGTTTATTACCTTCATGCCCGAAGACTTCCTCAGCTTAAGGAACAGCCCGGCTACCCAGGGATTCCTCTGGGGTAAAATCACAGCATTCATAGGATAACCCAGAAGGCTAAGGCAAGCACCTCCCCATTCCCAGTTTCCCATATGGGCAGTAAGACAGATTGTGCCATTCTTCCCAGAAAAGGCTTCTTCTAAGTACTCCGGATTAATTATTTCTACCCACCCATTCACTTTACCTTTCTTCCTGGTAAAAAGTGGAATAGAAAGCAACTCAGCTACAAAACAGGCAAAGTGGTAATACACTTCCCTTACCTGAGGTAAGGTTTCTTGCCTGCTTTTCCCGGTCACAATAGTCAAATTATTCCAGACGGTCATCCTGCGTGCAGGCAAAAACATGTAGAAAAGGTCAGCAACCCTACAAGCAATGAAATATTTCAGAGGAAAAGGCAGAGAAAGGGCAAGATAATATGCCAGATGGTAAAGAAGAACTTCCAGCACTCTTATATACATGTACACAGTAGGTTATCTTAACATTGCTTTTTTTTCAACCAACGGACTGTAATTCTTCCCGTGGAGCTGTGCGGAACAGCTCCTTTCCTCACGAGATGCCCCGCAGGGGACTTCCATTTTCACCTTGGGGTAATTATCACATCCCACTTTTCATTCCCCAGAATTGCAGATAGGAAGAGAGAATCGAAAAATAACCTGTAAATATCAGGATCCCTACCACTATAAGGAAAAGCCCCGAGAGTATCTGAATCAACCGCATATATTTACTTATTCTCTTAAAGTAAAGCAAAAATGAGCTTACCCCGAGAGAAGTAATAAAAAGGGGAAGTCCTAAACCCAGAGAATAAGCAGCAAGCAGCCTGATTCCCATATTTACTGAGCCAGTAGTACCTGCATAGAGAAGAATGCTTCCCAGAATAGGCCCTACGCAGGGAGTCCAGCCTACGGCAAAACTGTTTCCCACCAGATACGAACCCCATAGACTGGCTGGCTTCTTATGAAGATGCACCTTCACCTCCCGGTTAAGAAAACCCAGTTTCAATATACCCATAATGTACAGGCCAAAGAAAAAGATTAACCCTCCTCCTATCTTTTGAATAATATTACGATACTCGATAAGGAACTTACCTATAAAACTTGCCGAAGCACCCATCAGAATAAAAATAGTGGAAAATCCCGCTATAAAAATGAGAGAATGCTTTATAGTTATCTTCCTGATTTTGCTTCTATCGCTCTCTCCCGTTAACTCGTGAAAAGATAAGCCTGTAATATAAGAAATATAGGAGGGTATCAAAGGGAGCACACAGGGCGAGAGAAAAGATAAAAACCCGGCTGAAAAGGCAATATAAAAAGAAATATTCATTGGAATATACTATCAGGGTATTTGACCCTTTTCAAAAATAATCCCTGGGGAGGGAGAGTAGGACCAGCATTTTCTCTCTTGCCAGAGGCAAGAATTTCCTTCATTTTACCTGGAGGAAACTTTCCCCTTCCCACTTCCACCAGAGTGCCCATAATATTTCTCACCATTTGCTTGAGAAAAGCATTACCCTCTATCTCTACTTCCAATATTTTCCCCTGGTAATTAACCCAGGGCAAAGCTACTTTTCTCCTATGTATAATTTCCATGCGGTATATCTCGCGGACTTTGCTTCCCGTAAAATCTTTCCCGCTACAAAACGCAGAGAAATCATGCTTGCCTAAAAGATACCGGCTCCCTTCCTGCATCTTTTTTATCTGCAATCTAAAGGGGCAGGGTGTACAGAAAGGGCGTAGAAACACCGGCAAATCATTTCCTATCCACAGCAAATAAAAATAGGTGCGGGAAATAGCCGAGAAACGAGCATGAAAATCCAACGGCACTTTTTTGATATCTATCACCCTAATACTGGGCGGAAGAAGAGAATTTATAGCTTTTTTGAGATTTGCAGAGGGGATACGCGCAGGAGCCAAGAAATTTGCCGTTTGCCCCAGGGCATGCACCCCCGCATCAATTCTTCCCTGGCCCACAAGCTTAACTTTTTGCTGGAATATCCTGGCCAAAACATTTTCTATAGTTTCCTGGACAGTTGGCTTATCTTTTTGCTTCTGCCATCCGAAAAAATGCGTCCCCTGGTATTCCAGGAGGAGAAGATAGTTGTTCTGCATACATCATCTCTTTCGCCGGGAAGGCAAAAAGAAGATAAGCTCCATAAGGATAAGAAGTACCACCAGAAGCAAAAGAGTAACGAGCAGCAGGATTTGCAGCGACTCCACCCTGCTGGCAGAAGTCAGGAACGAGATTACTCCTCCCTCCAGGAGCTTACGCAGCCCGATTATTACTTTCCCTAAAAATACTAAGGTGAACCCTACTAGAAGAAGAGTTAAGGCAAGGAGGAAATTTTTCATCCTTAAACAGTGGAATTAACATATGCACCTTTTTTTATACACTGAGTGCAAGCCCAGACTTGCTTCCTTTCTCCTTCCTTCATAATCTTAATCTTTTGCAGATTAGGCAACCATCTCCTCTTTTTTCGATTGGTAGCGTGGCTAACTCTGTTACCGGTCATTGGTCCTTTTCCACATAAGTAACAAACCCTGCTCATTTTTACCCCCCTTAGATAACTTTATCCAAATTATTATCCATAGTACTATCCAGGTTCCTTAAGAATGCTATTATACCATACCCTATCCCATGATTCCTCCCGAATTCCTCCCGAAATACCGGGGAATTAATTCCCCCAACTTAAAACAAATTTCTCCTTCTTACTCGTCTACGTAATTCGTTATGCGGTTGCGTGGCGGGAATCGCTATGCATTTCGGACACCGTCCCTCCCCCCACCGGTCTCTCTTTCGTCATTCCTGCCTGTCCCGATGAACATCGGGGCGCAAGCAGGAATCTTGTATCTTGGTTATTGTATCTTGTTTCTTACTCACTTCCTAACTTATTCACTTACTCACTTCTATCCATCTCTGGATGCCTGCTTCCGCAGGCATGACAGGTATGGCTGATATCCTGTATCATTCCTCTTCCAGTCTAAAGTCTATGGTCTAACCCGCCAACCGGTTGCGGTTGGGTCCCGACAGGTGTCGGGAGAAACGTCATACGTGAGTCGCCTACCGTCTCTCCACATAATATATCCCCCTCCGTCATTCCTGCGCAAGCAGGAATCCACATATTACTCTACCTTATTAAAAAAAACCAAAACTTCGGGATACCATCTCATTGGTTACTGGTTCAATCTACCCACCTTTGAACCAACCTATAGTCTACAGTCTAATGTCTATGATCCTCACTACCCCTTCCCTCGCTACCCACTACTATCTACTCGCTACTGATAATGTCTATGGTCTATAGTCTATTAATATGGCCTAATCCAGGGGAAGCTCTTCGAAGCCAAGTGAAATAACCTCAGTAGTACTTCCTCCTCCCA
>JAADFP010000066.1 GCA_013152825.1 Caldisericota bacterium
AATTATGGGAGGAAGTACTTCCAGGACCTTATCTATTTCCTCTTCCGTGTTATCTTTCCCCAGGGAGAATCTTACACTACCCTGAGCAGGAATGGGAGGAACACCCATGGCCAGGAGTACGTGCGAGGGCTCCAGGCTGCCCGAAGTGCAGGCAGAGCCTGAGGAGACGGCAATTCCCTGCAGGTCCAGGTTGAGAATAATGGATTCACCTTCCACGTATTCGAATGATACATTCAAGGTATTGGGAAGCCTGTGATTTACGTCTCCGTTTATGCGCACATGGGGTATTTTTTCCACTATACCCTTTTCCAGCCTGTCTCTAAGCTGGCTAATTTTTTTCGCCTCTTCTACTCTCTCTTCTCTGGCAATTCTTGCCGCTTCTCCCAGTCCCACTATGCCGGGAACATTCTCAGTGCCTGCCCTGAGGTTTCTCTCGTGGTGTCCCCCTGTAATCAGGGGCTCAATTCTTGCTCCCTTTCTTATGTAGAGCACACCTATTCCCTTGGGACCGTAAATTTTATGGGCGGAGAGAGAAAGAAAATCCACTCCCAGTTTCCTGACATCCACCTCTATCTTTCCCACGGCCTGTACTGCATCTGTATGGAAAGCAATTCCTTTCTCGTGGGCAATTTCTACCAGCTCTTGGATGGGTTCTATAACTCCTACCTCATTGTTAGCCATCATTATACTTATCAATATGGTATCCGGCGTAATAGCCTTTTTTAAATCATCCGGGTTCACCCTGCCGCCTCCGTCCACGGGAAGGTAGGTAACCTTAAACCCTTTTTTCTCCAGGCGTTTCAGGGGATTAAGTACTGCATGGTGTTCAATGGAAGAGGTAATTATGTGATTTCCTCTTTCTTTATTTTTCCAGATGTATCCTTTCAATGCCATATTGTCGGACTCTGTTCCACCCGAGGTAAAGATAATCTCGGAGGGATCCGCATTCAACAGGGCAGCTACTGATTCCCGGGCTTTTTCCACTGCATTACGAGCTTCCTGCCCAAAGAAATGCAGGCTGGAGGCATTTCCGAATTTCTCGGTTAAATAGGGATACATGGCCTCGAGAATTCTTTTATCCAGGGGAGAAGTAGCATTATGGTCAAGATATATCCTTTTCATTTTAGTTCCCCCTTTCTTTTATTATTTCTTTCCACTTCTTTTCATGGAGTGGACACAAGGTGTACGGCGAATCATCCTGGGACTGAATCAACTCCCTCTGCCAATGGGAATTCCAGAGCGAACATTCTTTATCCTGGCAAAAAGGCTCTCCCGTATGGAAATAAAATATGGTCTGCAGGAGTATCCCGGCCAGGACCCGTCCCAACCGTTCATCCTCCAGAGTAAGAAAAGTACCTTTAAACTTCTCCTGTAAGAAGCTTTCCTGGAATCCCATACTTCTTCCCAGATAAATCTCGCGCGGCCGGGCAGGAGCTTCTACTATCCCGGTGAGAGAAATTATCGTGGGCATGCCAAACACAGCATAACGCAGATGCCAGCGCAGGTCTGAGCTGTCCCAGGTGGCAATATAGTCCGGAGTAATAAAAACAGGAAGAGAAGAAATTTTCCCTTCCTCGGGACTCAAAAGGGTTCCCAGCACCCGGGAAAGGTGCATCCCGCTGTAAATACTCCCCCTCCCGCATCTGCATTCCTTTATTTTCCTCTTTTCAAAATCTATCTCCAGGGGGAAAGGTGCCTCGTTTAACGAGGAAGACTGAGGATTAAGCACCCGCAGAGCGGCCAGTGCCTCCGGGTCTATTCCTTCCCTTTTATAGAGACATTCACGGTAAGCAACTTTCTTCCACCCCCAGGAATTAAGGTAGCCCACTGCCTCTCCTATAAGTTTCTGAGATACACTACATAAGTAGAGGGTCATAGTTTCTCTAAGATTATCTCAGCAATTCTCTTACCGGAAAGAAGCATAGCACCGAAGGTTGGCCCCATGCGCGGAATACCGAATACGGTAGAAACAGCCATTCCGCATACTGCCAATCCCGGATGTATCTCCCCGCTATATTCCACTATAAGATCTTCCGATTTATCCACCCACATAGCACCGAAACCTTTAGTCTTCAACATCCCTCTTTCCTCCATTTTCTTTGCTATGCAGGCATCGTGTCCGGTAGCATCCACCACTATTTCTGCCTCCAGGGCTATGGGATCAACACAGGTTATCTGCCTGGGAAGAGCCTGTACCGGAGTCCAGTTTACCACTACCCCGCCTACCCGGTTATTTTCTCTCAACACTACATCTTCAAATGTAGCCATATTAAGAATTGTTGCGCCTGCTTCGCAGGCAGCAGCAATTAACTTGGAGCAGGCATGGGGTCCATCTGCCACAAAGAGGTCCTTGGTTTTTTCTGTGTAGGGAATATTCAGCTCATCCAGAACTTTTTCTCCCGGATGGCGCACAGTAATCTTATTCATCAAAAAACCGCCTATCCAGAATCCTCCTCCCAGATAATTGTTCCGCTCTATTACCAGCACCTTTTTGCCCTTAGCAGCAATTTCCCGCGCCGCCATGAGCCCGGAAGGACCACCACCAATGATGATGCAATCACTTTTTACAAACTTCTCAAACTCTTCCGCAAAACCGGAAATAATTGCCATACTTATATCTTTTTCACTTACCTGAGAAAACTTTACTGCCATGTTCATGACCTCCTTTAAATCTGAAAAGTATAGTTATGCAACAGCCCGGTTTTCCCGTCACCCTTGCTGACAAGGTCCCGGACGGTCACCTCTTTCAAAACATCTACCAATTTTTCTCTTAACATTTTCCACAGTGGAAAAGCCAGACAATACTCCTTTCTCTGACAGGGTTCCATATTTTCTCTCAAACATTTCGCCAGAACCAAATCTTCTCCTACCGCCTGCAATATTTCTTCTATGGTTATTTTATCAGGTGAACGGGAAAGCATATACCCCCCCTGTCTTCCCCGGAAGCTTTTTACCAGCCCCTTTTTCTTTAAATGGTTAAGCAGCCTTTCCAGGTATTCCTTCGGAATCTCTTCCTCCCGGGAAATTTCGCTTGTTGTAATCGGGTATGAATACGCTCTGCTGGCTAAATATAGAATTGCCCTTACGCTATATCTGGCACGGGCAGAAAAAATCATCTCCCTCTCCTTTATATAAGAATTACCATTGCCTGATAAGGACAGGCAGGGATACAAAGCTCACAGGCAATACACTTTTCCTTGTCAAAACTCACCTTCCTGGTATCCTTATCCACACTCAAGGCTTCAGTAGGGCATATGGTGATACAGGCAGTACAATGCGTGCAGTTCTCTTCGTTCCAGGTCACATCTCGCGCCAGGGGCTGAATATGCACTCCCAGCTCACTTAGATATTTTACTCCCTTTTCCAGCTTATCCTTTTCTCCCTCCAGGTCTATCACCAGCTTCCCTTCCTCTTCGGGAGTAACCCGTGCCCTCAGGATGTTTACCACCAGGTCATAATCCTTTACCAGATGATAGGTTACCGGTGTATTAACCAGTGAAGGGGGAAAGGTTAAAACCAATCTTTTTTTTGCCATTTTCTACCTCCTATGTCTTTAAATCCTAAACTCTAAACACTAAACATCCGAAGGAGTCCGATACTCAGACTCTTCGGAGTCATCGGACCTAAATAAATCCAAAATCCTAAACAAAGTTGCCAGTCCTCAGTTGCAAGTTCCACTTTCTACTCCGCCTTTAACCAAATCACTCCCGATATACCCACCTGCCCTGAGGTTGTATCGGGAGAGAACAAGTTCACTTACTAACTTATTCACTCTCTCCCTCTAAAGTCTATAGTCTAATGTCTAAAGTCTAATCCCCAGAAGATCCTCCCGACACTACCCTCCATATCTCCACTTCATCCTCCACTTCCACCCAATCATTTTCTGTAAGCAGGGCATCGTTTCTTACTACAATTACCTCTTCGCGATTAAGCCCGAATGCCTCCAGAATATCTTTTACCCTTTTCCTCTTCTGCCATTCCTTTACCTGGTTATCAAATTTTACCTGCATTCTTTACCTCTTCCTTCCTGAAAGTTTTACAAAAGGAACAAATCTCCAGAAGTGACGGAAAACCACAGAGCAAACAATCCTTTAAATCTACCTTCTCCTCCTGCTCCTGGAAAAGATGCCGCTTCTCCAGGAAGCCCCGGTAAAAGGAAAATTTTGTCCCCGGAGAACTCCTTTCCACTTCGTTAAGTAGATGCTTCATTCTCAGGAAAGAAGCATCCCTGGAATAGGGACATTCCTCCCGGAGAAAAGAAATACCGGAGAGAAAAGCATAGGCAGCTGTTTCTCTCTCGGTGAGATATATCAAAGGTTTAGCCTTTTTCTTGAGTCTCCCCTCCTCGGGCAACAGGGGAAGTTGTTTTACCAGGTAGCTTGTTCTCCAGCCCAGAAGGTTAGAAAGAAGGGCAGAAACCATATCATCCAGGTTGTGACCGGTAGCTACCACGTCAAATCCTTCTTCATAGGCTACCTTGTTAAAGTAATATCTTTTAACCAGGCCGCATAGTGAACATATAGACTTATAGGTTTGACAGCAAAACGCCCTTATGCCTTTACCCCATTCTTCCCTGAGGGAGATTATTTTTAGAGAAAGTGCAAACTTACGGGCAAATTCTTCACAAAACTTCCGGGAATTATCCGAGTATTCATCTATTCCCAGGTCTATATAGAGCAAAGAGACAGAATATCCCAGCTTATTAAGGATATAAGATAAAGCCAGGCTGTCTTTTCCACCCGATATTACCACTAAAATCTTTTCCTCTTTTTCAAACATACAGAAATCGTGAATAGCCTTTTTTACCCTCTCCTCGACAAACTCGCAAAAATGTTCCCGGCAAAGGGATAAATTATGCTGATAGAGCTTTATGGCTGCTCTTTCACCGCACTTCCTGCACTTCATCTCTTAGCTACCTCAAGAATTTTTACCCTGCTCACGGTTTTCTTCCATTTACTGCGAGAGATGCCCATGGCAATGAAGACTCCGATAATAAACATACCCAGGGCTGATAATACCTGTAAACCCTCCTGTTTAAAGAAAGAAAAACCCAATGCCGCTCCCACCAGAAGAAAAACCAAAGGTAAGCCAAAAGAAAGCAGGGAAAATGCTGCTACTCTACCTTCCGGCACACTTAGCTTTACCCTATCGCCTACCTCTAAGTTGCCTGGATCGGGTATTTCCAGGATTTTTTCGTCTCCCCTATTACCACACAACTTACATTCTCCGCAGGCAGAAGACCCTCCCAGCTTGATTCTCACCCAGCCTCCCCTTATATTCTCCACTTCTCCTACTTCTATCCTCATAGCAGCCTCCCTCTTTTACCTGGCTCCACCACCACCAATCCTTCCCTTTCTCCATTTTTCCATGCAACCTCTACCTTTTCCTCTTCCCTATACGCACTATAAAAAGCAGATAGGGAAGCACCATCTGCAATATCCTTCTCGGAACACTCCCCCTCCAGGACCACCAACGCACCTTTCCCCCCCTTCACCTGGAGAGTGCATTCCTTTCCCTGCACCAGGAATTCCAACTTTTTATTCTCTTCCTCATTTCTCCCCACTATAGCCTTAATGCCTGAATCCAGCCTGAAATGCCTACCAATTTTTAGAATTTCTATATCTTTCAAGGAGAAGTCTGCCTTGTGTTCAATCAAGTCCTTCATGCGCCGGGCAAATCCGGGATCGGTAAGCAGACAACCACCGGCCGGGGAGGGGTAATGGGTAAGCCCTATCTCCTGTGCTAAGGCCATCTGTACCTTCCTGCTTCTTCCCTCAATCTTCAGAAAATCCTCCCTTTTCACCCATCCTTCCCTCTCAGGCAGGCTGGGAGGTAAAAGTTTAGCGGAAAGAGGCCTGACTATCTTTCCTTCCAATCCCGATTCTCTTTCGATAAGCTCTATAATCCTCCTCCTCTGGGACATGGGTCTCTGTCCCACCACCTCTCCGCTTACCAGGAATTTTGCTCCTTCCTTCTCCATCAATCTTTTGGCCTTCTCCCACATCATTATCTTGCAGTCAATACAGGGATTTAACCCCTGACCATATCCGAAACGGGGATTCTTTACTATCCCCAGCATCTCCTCCCCCAGAGGCAACATTTTGAGAGGTATCTTTAAAAATTCCACCGCCTCTTTCGCCGCACAGCCCCCGCGCTTGGCTGCTTCACAACAGCAAAAAGGAGTGCGAAAATTTATCCCTATCACCTCTACACCCTGTATCTTCACCAGATAGGCAGCTAAGGT
>JAADFP010000067.1 GCA_013152825.1 Caldisericota bacterium
TGATGCTTATATAGTGAAAACTAAGATAGATGGCACAGGCTGGCAGACTTATGGAAGTAAGGGGCCTGGAGTAGGACAATTTAATAATCCTCGTGGCATAGATTATGATTCTATTACAGGGTATATCTACATAGCTGACAGCGGAAATAATCGCATAGTCAAAACCAAAATAGACGGGACAGGGTGGCAGACTCTACCATGAAGTTCTTTCGGCAAATTCGCTAATTAAAAAGCTTCTCATAATTCTCTGAGGGTATAGAGAGAAGAATAAAAGAAGAATGGGGAAGAAGCAAAAGATACTAAATTTGTTGCTCCCTGCCTGTGGTCTTACAATATTGACCGGATAGATTTGGAGAAGGATAAGGAGCTCATTCTTAAAACAAAAAACCAGAATACCAGGTAACCAGGGTACTAAGAAACCAGGATAATAGGATGCCACAGGATAAATTTTAGTTGACGCCGGGTTACTAAAATGGTAATATTCTCTCCATGAATAGTAAGATGAAACTTAAATTAGGTTTACCAAAAGGAAGCCTGCAGGAATCAACCCTGCAGTTGTTTAAAAAAGCCGGGTATAGTGTTTACGTAGGAGCAAGGTCTTACTTCCCGGTTATAGATGATGAAGAGATTCAGCTCTACCTGATTAGAGCACAGGAAATACCGCGTTACGTGGAAGAAGGCTCCCTGGATGCCGGGATAACCGGCAAAGATTGGATTATGGAAAGAGGAGCAAAAGTCCAGGAGGTTACCGAACTTGTCTATGCCAAAAGCGGGCTAAAGCCGGTTAAATGGGTTCTGGCCGTACCAGAAGATTCTCAAATTAAAGAAGTCAAAGATTTAGAGGGCAAGAGAATTTCTACAGAATTGGTGGAAGTCACCAAAAAATACCTTAAGGAAAGAAAAATCAACGCAGAAGTAGAATTTTCCTGGGGTGCTACCGAAGTCAAACCTCCGCTTTTCGCTGATGCAATAGTAGAATTAACAGAAACAGGGACCTCACTCCGAGCCCATAAGCTAAGAATCCTGGAGGTAATCCTGGAATCAACCACCCGATTCATTGCCAATCAGTCTTCCTACCAGGATGAATGGAAGAAAAAGAAGATTGACCGAATTGCCCTGCTCATTAAGGGAGCTCTACTGGCCGGGACAAAAGTTGGGCTGAAGATGAATATAGAGGAACGAAATTTACCTAAAATTCTAAATGTTCTTCCGGCCATGAAGAAGCCTACCATCTCTCATCTCTCCCAGAAAGGGTGGGTGGCTGTAGAGACAGTGTGTGACGAGAAGGAAGTAAGATATCTTATTCCCTTACTCAAAGAAAGTGGTGCAGAGGATATAATAGAGTATCCTCTTAATAAAGTTATCTACTGATTTTATCTTCGTGTTGGGTGTGGAAATTAAAACTGTAAGATACCTATTTATTCTCCTGCTACTATCCCTTTCTACCTACCTTTTCTCCATGGAGAAAGATTATTCCTCTGCCTGGGCCCATTTCTTAGCCAGTGAAGTTTACAAATGGCAGGGAGAAAAAGAAAAAAGTTTATCGGAGCTTCGCAAAGCCTACAAGGAAGACCCTTCTTCCCTGTATCTGAAAGAGGAGTTATCCCTTTCCCTGCTCAGGCAAAACAAAAAAGAAGAAGCACAGCGTTTACTGGAAGAACTGGAACAGGAAGTAAGTGATAAAAAATCTATATACCTGATGCTCTCTCTTCTCTACAGTCAAAAGGGAGAAGAGAAGAAGTCGCTTCGGGTGATGAATAAGGCATTCCGCAAGTTTCCTAAAGACCCTCAGATAATACTTATCCTGGCAGAAAAATATTTAAAACTTAAAAGGCCAAGAAAAGCAGAATCCCTGGGGAAAAAGCTACTCTCTCTCTCGCCTCCCCCTAAATACCTGACCCCCCTGGGAATTCTCTACCTCAGTTATGGGCTGGAAAAAGAAGGAGAAGGAGAACAAATACTGCTCAAAGCACTCCAGGAGGAGCCAAGAAATTACCGGGCTATCTTAGCACTGGGAACCTACTATGAGATGAAAGGAGAGCTATCAAAAGCCAAGGAATTCTACCAGAAGTCCCTGGAGATAAATCCTTTCTCTGTTTTTTTATATCACAGGATAGCTGCCATAGATGTGCAAGACAGGAACTGGAAAGAAGCATTATCCGTATACAAGGTAATACTGCTTCTTCGCCCAAACGATCCCCTATCTCTGCAACAAATTGCCTTTATTTATCTGCAACAGGGTAAATATGAAAAAGCCAGGGATACTCTCCTGAAAATAGAACAGCCATCCTTCCGCTCTTTTTATCTTCTTTCTTCTATTGAGTTTGAAGAAGGCAACTTGAAAGAAGCGGAGAAATGGATAATAAAAGCCAGGAAAATTAACTCGCACTTCCCGGAAGTCTACTCCATGCTTGCTTCTATTAAAGCAAAAGAAGGGAAGGAAAAAGAGGCAGAGGAGATCTTACTTGAGGCCTTAAAGAAATTCTCCCTCCCTTCCCAGAAAGCACAGATTTATCTCGCCCTGGGATTATTCTATCAAGCACAGGGCAATACAAACAAAGCTATCCGAAGCTTTTCCCGCGCCAAGGAGCTATCCCCCTCCTGGGAAACCCCTTATTTTCAATTGGGGGCTGCTTACGAAAGAAAAGGGAGCTGGGTAAGAGCGGTATATAACTTTAGAAAAGCAATAAAACTAAATCCTGAAGATGCCGATGCTCTAAATTACCTGGGATACATGTTTGCCGATAAGGGCGTAAGGCTCAGAGAAGCCCAGGAGTTGATAGAAAAAGCCTTAAAACTGGAGCCTGAAAATCCTTACTACATAGATTCCCTGGGATGGGTTTTTTACCGTCTGGGAAGATTTGAAGAGGCACTGAGGGAAATCAAGAAGTCGCTACAGATTCTTTCCCGCCAGAACGAAGATGACGCGATTATCAGGGAGCACCTGGGAGACGTATATTATGCCATGGGAAAAACGAAGGAAGCAATAAAAGCCTGGGAGAGAGCATTAAAACTTGCTCCTAAGAATGAGAAGCTTAGAGAGAAGATAGAAAAAGCGAGCAGGTGAACACAGGAAGAGTTAAGACTATAGACGTTAGACTCCCGGCCTACCTCAGAGTATCTAACTTATTCCAGGAAACTACCCATCGGATGAGCAAAGAGGTGCTGGAGAAAATGGTAGCGGACTACCTATCCCGGCAATTCCCGGTTTCTGTATTTTCCTGGCAGGGAGGTGAACCGACTCTCTGCGGGCTAGATTTTTTCCGGGAAGCAGTATACAATTCCAGATGAAACACGGCAGAAGAGAACAGCGGGTAGCTAATACTATCCAGACCAATGGTTTAAGCTTGAATAGAGAATGGTGCATTCCGGATACTTTTTTCCCATGCTTTACCGCGTCTCAAGCATTATGCCTGAAAAATTTCCCGGGAAAATAAGAAATGATAGAGATTAAAAATCTGAGCAAGAAATTTGGCCACATCGTAGCAGTAAAATCTCTTAATCTGAGTATAAAAAAGGGAGAGCTATTTGTTCTCCTGGGACCAAACGGGGCAGGCAAGACCACTACCATGAAACTTATCACTGGCCTATTACGCCCTACAGAAGGAGAAATATGGGTAGGGGGGTACTCTGTGCTAAGAGAGTACGTCATGGCCAAGAGGCTTATCGGATACATCCCGGATACACCCTACCTTTATGAGAAATTGAGTGCCCGGGAGTTTTTATATTTCATCCAGGATATATACCAGGTAGAAAACAAATACCAGGTGGAAGAGCTTCTGGAACTTTTTCATCTCCAGGAGGAAGCGGACAGACTCATAGAAGAGTATTCACACGGCATGAAACAAAAGGTAGCCATTGCTTCTGCCCTTATCCATAGCCCAAAGGTGCTCATTATTGACGAACCGCTGGTCGGACTTGACCCCCGCAGTGCCCGGCTCCTGAAAGATATATTGAAGAAGAAAGTAAAAGAGGGTATGACCGTCTTTCTCTCCACACATACCCTTTCCCTGGCAGAAGAACTTTCCCATCGTATCGGAATTATAAATGAAAGTAAGCTTATTGCCGTAGGCACCCTAAAAGAACTCCGAAAGAAAGCAAAAACTACCGGAAACCTGGAAGAGGTATTCCTGCGTTTAACCGAGGAAGAAAGTGAGTTCCTTTCTTAAACTTCTCAGGCTACGTCTGTGGATTCTGAGAAACGTTCTGCTTCGCTATAAAGGCTCCTGGTTTAAAGTTCTGGTGATTTTTTTCTTTTCCCTTTCTTTCCTGTTGGGGATGTTCTTTCTGTTCCGGGAAGGATTTCAATTTCTTAAAACCATTCCTTTGATCTCAGAATTAGTGATTAACCGGCTATTTTACTTTCTTTTCCTTTTTACTTTCTTCCTTATGCTTTTCTCCGCTATTCTCACCTCTTACTCTACCTTTTTCTCCCGGGGCGAGACAGACCTGCTAATTTCCCTGCCTCTCTCCTTTCGGGTGATTTTTGTCTATAAATTCATAGAAATCACTTTTTATACTTCCTGGTCGTTTATCTTCCTGGGCATTCCCTTTTTCTCTGCCTATGCTGTAATCAACCATTTGCCAGCAAGCTTCTACGCAGTAATGGCTGTCCTGGTTATCCCCTTTGTTTTGCTCAGCTCAGGACTGGGGGCACTCTTTACTCTACTTCTTTCCAGGATGATGGCATTAAGGGGATGGCGTATCTATATAGCAGGTATTTTTATTGCTTCTATTCCCATTTTTTATTTTCTCTACAAAATTTTCTCCCTGCCTCCTCTTCCCTCTGACCTCTTTAGCGTGGTAAAACAGGTCTTCTCTCACTTCCAGCTGAGCCAGCATGCCTACCTGCCCAGTTACTGGGTAGCCAAGGGGCTTTTCCTATTTCTCAAGGGTGAGATAGGAAAAATGAACAGATATATTTTACTTCTCTATTCCTCGTCTTTCCTTTTATTCGGCCTGCTTTTACTGCTTTCCGGCTTTTTATACTTCCCTGCTTTCTCCAATGTAAGGGGAAGCCTCCGGGAAAAACGTATATCCGGCAATTTCTCACCCCTGAGCCTGTTAATTTCTCTCTTCTCTTTTCTGCCCCGGAAATACCGTGCCCTGGTGCAGAAGGATATAAAGAACTTTTTCCGCGATCCCCGGCAATGGTCACAATTCTTGATTTTCTTCGGTATCCTGGGCGTCTATATTATTAACTTACGTTCTTACCGCTATTTCACAGTAACTCCTTCTTTCAAAATGATGATAAGCCTGGTTAACATAGCTGCTATGGGATTTATCCTTTCTACCCTCACCACCCGCTTCATGTTTCCCCAGATGAGCCTGGAAGGAAAAAGGATATGGATAATAAAACTTTCCTCTCTTACCCTGAGAGAAGTTCTCTGGGAAAAATTTTATATTACCTTTTCCTTTTGTTTTTTCGTAGTAGCCCTGCTCAGCAATTTAACCAACATACTACTCCAAGTTTCTCCTCTTCTCTACCTGGTGGGAAACATCATGGTACTTTGTATGTCCCTCTCGTTAACTTCTCTATCCGTGGGATTGGGAGCGGTTTTCCCTGATTTTTCTTCCGATAATCCGGCCAAGATTGTTTCTGGATTCGGGGGAACAGTCAACTTTATCCTGGGTATAATTTACGTGCTCCTGGTAGTTTCCTTAATTTCCATTCCTTTCTCCCTCAGGTATATACTCATAAAAATAAACGACAGGGTTTTTATCGTATTAGTGAGACTTGCTCTAATCTGGATATCAGGCATAACCTTTCTTTCTGTGTTTTTCCCCTTGCGTTATGCCTGCAAAAAACTGGAAAGGCTGGAAATATAATGTGGAATGATAAAAAGGCAGTAAAAATATTGGAAACTCTTGCTGGATACACTGCTTCCTGGAATAAGCCCTACGTGGAAAGAGTAGGGGAGAGACGAGACCCATTTCAACTTCTCATTGCCTGTATATTGAGTTTGAGAACAAAGGATGAAGTTACAGCTAAAGCCGCCAGAAGGCTATTCTCTGAAGCCTCCACCCCCGAAACTCTGCTTACCCTGAACGAGGAAAAAATCTCTCAGCTTATTTACCCGGTGGGGTTTTACCGCAAGAAAGCCCGCACTATTCGGGATATTTCTCGTATATTAGTGGAAAAACACAACTCTCGTGTTCCCGATAACTGGGAAGAATTGCTTTCTTTCCCGGGAGTGGGCAGGAAAACCGCTGCGCTTGTTTTATCCCAGGGATATGGAAAGCCTGCCATATGCGTGGATACCCATGTGCACCGGATAAGCAATAGATGGGGATTGGTTAAAACTGCAACCCCCCAGGAAACGGAGCAGGCATTAATGCAGATTGTCCCCGTGGATTACTGGCAGAAAATAAATCCTCTGCTGGTAATCTTTGGCCAGGCCATCTGCAAGCCAATTTCTCCTCTTTGCAGCAAATGCCCCCTGAGAAAAGAATGCCAGAAGGCAGGGGTAAAAATCCACCGATAAGTATTCGGTATTCTACTCTAAAGAGTATCTATGACTTTCTTAAGCTTTTCTCTGATTTGTCCAGCTATTTCCTGCAGCCCAGGATTTTTCACTGCCTGCATTGATGCCACTGGATCTATGGCTGCTATCTCAATCTTACCATCCTCTGTCTCCTGCACCACCACGTTACAGGGTAACATGGTTCCGATTAGACTTTCTACCTGTAGCGCCTGGTAAGCAAAAGGAGGATTACAGGCTCCCAGGATTCTATAATTGCGAAAATCCACATCAAGCTTCTTTTTCAATGTCTTCTTCACATCTATATCGGTAAGAATCCCAAATCCTTCCTTTTTTAATTCTTCCGTGATTTTATTTATTGCTTCATCAAACGAAAGATCTACTGTTTTACTGAAATAGTATCCCATCATCCTCTCCTTCTCTTCCACCGGTTAACTAATAATCTCTGAAAATACCGGATATAAAGTTATAGCACTTAAATACAGATGGGGTCAAGGAGAAAATCCCGAGAAGTCAGTATTAGGATTGTAGATTTTGCCGCTCAATTCAGCCCTGCCTCACCGCAGGCATAGTTGGAACCGCCGGTAGGCCGCCCACCCATTCATGTTAATAATTACCCCCTCATCACATCAATCATATGGGGAAGGACCTCGCGTATAAAAAGCAAACTGACGTAAAGCTTAGCTATTTTCTCCTCCTCCAGGGAATTCTTCTGATACTCTTTTCTTCTTCGTTTTCCAGGAGTTCGAGCACATCCTTAAATTTTTCTATGTTTTCCGGCACTGCTTCTACCAGGGTACGATGTGCCTGGGCAATTAAATCTTTTTCCTCTCTGCCTTTTACTACCTGGAGAGGAATTTCCCATTCTTTCACTTCCCGGGGCAACTCTGGTCTACTGCCTCCTGGAAGTATCTTGCTCAATCCCAGGGTTTTTATGGAGCGTAAGACATGGGGACTTTCCATGTGGAAAAGGTAGAGCGGCCGTTTTTTCAAAACAAGGCTGGCAATTATACCCAGGAAAGTGCTGTCAATAATATGGCAATCCTTAAGATCTACATAAATTTCCTTCCCTTCTTTGAATTTTTTCTCACAGAAATCGAGGAAGGTTTTTCCCTCTACCCACGTCCCTTTCCCGTAAACTTTTATCACTATTTTCCCTTTGTACTCCTGGTAGGTCAGCCTGCTTTCTTCCATCTTTATACCCTCACTTTTTTAAGTCTAATGTAAGGGTGAAGAGGTCCACCTATGAGAGGACGCGCATAGGAGATGAAATCCTCTGTAACATCGTTTCCTTCTTCGTTAATAAAATGGGCAGGTACAGGTTTCCTCTGGTTAGCCACTTTTTCCAGCTCCACCAATCCCATGCTTATCCTGTATTCCCGGCCTTCTTCCCTGACCAGGGTCACCATAAACCCGGATTTCCCCTCTAATGCTTTCTGTACTGCCGTTGTCCCCACCAGGTATGCTTCTTCTATATCCACCCGGGAAGCTCTATCCATGGCTACTCTCTGGGTTGTGCCTGGCTTTTCCCAGCGGGCTTTAAGTTTTAACCTGTTTTTGACCA
>JAADFP010000068.1 GCA_013152825.1 Caldisericota bacterium
CTGAAGGTCTCCGCTAAGGGTTATGGGGTCGGTTTTCATGGCCAGGAATTTGTCTCCCATCTCTATCACTGCAACGTCTCTTCCTATCCCGGGACCGCTGAGAATTCTTTTGTCTTTGAGCGGTATGCTGGAAAGGAGTTTATCTAAAAGAGAGAAGGGTAGCTTTCCTAGGGGTAATTTATTATTTTTCATCCTCTTGGATGGTATTTTTTATGCACCTCTTTTAGGTAGCTCCTGTCCACCTGCGTATAAATCTGGGTAGTGGAGATATCTGCGTGTCCCAGGAGCTCCTGCACTATTCGCAAGTCTGCTCCGCCCTGCAGCAGGTGCGTGGCGAATGAATGCCGTAGTGTATGAGGAGATACTTTTCGTAATCCTGCTTTCCTGGCCATTCTTTTTATCATTACCCATATCCCCTGCCGGGTGTAGGGCTTTCCCCGGGGGGTAAGAAAAAGATAGGGAGAACTGTTTTTATCGATGGAGGGTCTTACTTCGGATAAATATTTTTTCAGCCATTTTTCGGCTTCTCTGCCGATAGGGACAATTCTTTCCTTACCTCCCTTCCCTTTTACCCGCAGGAATCCTGCCTCCAGATCAACGGCACTGCAGGGAAGACCTACCAGCTCACTCACTCTTATCCCTGTGCCGTAGAGTACTTCCAGAATTGCCCGCCACTTTATCCCCTTCTGTGTCTCCGGTGAGGGAAGGTCTAAAAGAGTCAATACTTCTGCCTGGCTTAAAGCGTGTGGGAGCCTTTTGCCTCTACGAAAGGAAAGGAGATTTGCGGTTGGATCTTCGTTGATTACTCCTTCCTGCATAAGAAACCGGATAAAACTTCTCACCGCAGATAATTTCCGGGCAATAGAACTTACCTGCAAGCCTTTTTTTCTCAAGTGTATGATAAATTTCCGCAAGTCCTCTTCCCTGATAGAGGTCATCTCCCTTTTCTGCGCATGGAAAAAGGATTTAAACTGGTTGAGGTCTGAAGCATAACTGGAGAGCGTACGGGGAGAGACCCCTCTTTCAATTTTGAGATAGTAGAGAAAGTTGTTAATTACACTTTCCATAACATTTGTTAGATTATAACACTCTTTAAACAACTCTTAGAAATAGCCGGCAGAATTACCTTGACTTGGAGGAGCTTTAATGGTAAATTTCATACCAGAAAGGAGAAAGTTGATATGCCTTGTGGAAGAAAAAGATTAAGAAGAAAAATGAAAACTCACAAGTTGAGGAAAAGAAGAAAACGTGATCGTCACAAGAAAAAGAATCACTGAGGGAGTTTTCTTATAGCTTAAGGTGGTAGATGAAACGTAAATTAGCGTTATTAGTTTTTTCTTTTGCACTGCTCATTTTCCTTGCTGGAAATTCTCCCTCTCAAGAAGAAACTATTTACCCTCAGCTTGAGCTTTTTGCCAAAGTTATTGCTATTGTTCAGCAGAGCTACGTCAAGGAAGTATCCACAAAGACCCTTATCGAGGGTGCTTTAAAGGGGATGATTGCTTCCCTGGATCCTTACAGCGAATTTATGACACCCCAGGAATACGAAGACATGAAGATAGAAACAGAGGGTAAGTTCGGCGGAGTGGGAATGGTAATCACTTCAGAAAAGGGAATAATCACCGTTATCTCTCCTATTGAAGATACTCCTGCTTTCCGGGCAGGGATTAAACCGAGAGATAAAATCATAGAGATTGAGGGCGAATCTACCAAAGGATGGAGTACACAAAAAGCAGCTCACAAATTGAGAGGTAAGCCCGGCACCAAGGTTCACTTCAAGATATGGAGGGAAGGGGATAATGGTGTAAAATCTTTTACCATTACAAGAGAAATCATAAAAATAAATAGTGTGAAAGGCCCCAAGATTTTTGATGATAAAATTGCCTATATCCGCCTGAGTGTCTTTCGGGACAGAATAGACAAAGAATTAAAGAATGCTCTATCTGAAGTCAAAGAAAAACATATTTCTGCCCTCATCCTGGATTTGAGAAATAACCCGGGAGGGTTGCTGGATGAAGCAGTTAAAGTAAGTGATTTATTTCTCCCCCGGGGGAAACTTGTGGTTTATACCCAGGGAAGAAACAAGAAGAATCGAAACGATTATTTCTCTACTAATGATCCCTATTTCACCTCGCCCTACCCAATAGTGATTCTGGTGAACAAAGGCAGTGCATCTGCTTCCGAGATAGTTTCTGCCGCTCTTAAGGACTGGGGGGTAGCTATTTTACTGGGTGAAAAGACTTTTGGGAAGGGCTCTGTACAGAGCATATTACCTGTAGAAGATAACTATACCCTACGGCTTACTACTGCCCATTACTATACTCCTGATAATATATGTATAGAAGGGAAAGGATTAGCCCCTGATATAGAGGTAAGTTTGAAGCCAGAAGAAGAGGAAAAAGTCTTAAAAGCATTCATAGAAGGGAAGAAGGAAGGCGATATTCAACTACAGAAGGCCCTGGAATTTCTGAAGCAGGAAATGAGCAAATCTGATAACGTGGTAGCGAAGGATAAAGTTGAAAATTAGGCCGGTCTGCGAATTCACGATTATTTAGATTTAGAATTGTTTTTCGACCTCGACGTTACCTGGAAAGCGGAGGATTATCTTGAGCAGGGATGAAAAGTGGCTACTGGGTGGAGTCCTCCTTTTTGTCTCTTTCAGTCTAATTATCTGGTGGGGTATTAAATATTCCCTCTTTCAATCTACTTTTCTTTCTTCCCAGGTAGAGGAGTTTCTTAATCAGACCTTTATCCACATGGGTATCGGGGAAGAAAACATAGCAGAGAAATTTTCCGAAGAGAAAGAAGGGAAAATAGTTATCTATGAAACCATAATTATTCCCAGAAGCAAAGAATTTGTAGAAAAATTATCCCGCAGACTCAAACAAGCCCACTTTTCCGTCTCGCTCCAGAAAGAAGGAGGAATATTTATCCTCAGTGTGGGAAAAGGCAGTTTCAAAACCCATATTATAAAGTTCAAGAGTAGAGAGAAATCTTCTCTTTCCACTACTAAAAAGCCCTTTCTGGCGGTGGTGATTGACGATATAGGATACGGAGGAGAAGGGGATAGGCTTGTGCTTACTTTGCCGTCTGAGGTAACTCTTTCCTTTTTGCCCCCGCACTCCCTATGCAGAGAGACTTTCTCGCCAGGCTAAGAAAAAAGGATTTGAAATCCTTCTCCACCAGCCCCTGGAAGGAAGAAACGTAGACCCTTATCCTAATCCCGGGGTGATAACCTGTTCCATGAGTAAGGAGGAAATGCAGAAGATATTAAACAATAATTTTGCCACGGTAGAGGGAATAGTGGGAATAAACAACCATGAAGGCTCTGTTTTCACTTCGCGCCATAAACCTATGGAAGAGTTTCTTTCTCTGGTAAAAGGAAAAAACCTGTTCTTTTTAGATTCTCTTACTACTTCCAGGAGCCAGGTGGAAAAAGTGGCACAACAGTTTGGTATCCCTGTGCTCAAAAGAGACATATTCCTGGATAACGAAAAAGACCCTGAGTATATTCATAAGCAGTTTCAAAAACTCCTCTCTATTGCTCAGCGGAGAGGTTACGCTATTGCCATCGGGCATTCCCGTGCTGTAACCATAGAAACATTAAAAAAAGAATTGGAGAAGAACAAAGATAAGGTTAGCCTGGTTCATCTTTCCTTTCTCCTTAAGGATAACAATCCTTGAATACACCTGTTATGCCAGCTGCAACCGGAGAAATTGTTCTGGGGATAGACACCTCCTGTGATGATACTTCCTGCGGTATTGTAAAAGGGGGCAAAAAAGTCCTTTCCTCGGTGGTAAGTTCGCAGGATAGCATACATGCGCCTTTTGGCGGCATTGTGCCGGAGGTAGCTTCCCGTGCCCACGTAGAAAGAATTGCCTGGGTGGTGGAAGAAGCAACGGAAAGGGCTGGGGTTTCTTTTGAGCAGGTAAAGGCAATCGGGGCAACGCAGGGTCCCGGGCTGCCGGGATCTCTGCTGGTGGGATGGGAATTTGCCAAGGCATTATCTTTTGCCATAGGCATTCCCTTTATAGGAGTTAACCACATAGAAGCACATCTGTTTTCTCCCTTCCTGGACAGGGAGGAAGAAATAGATTTCCCGGTTCTGGGATTGGTGATTTCCGGAGGGCATACCCTGCTTGCCTATGCAAAAGAACCTTTCCGTTTTTCTTTGCTTGGCCAGACGCGGGATGATGCTTGCGGAGAAGCTCTGGACAAAGTAGCCAGGATACTGGGACTTCCTTATCCGGGAGGTCCCCACCTGGAGAAAGCGGCGGAGAAAGGCTCGCCACGGCGAATAAAGTTCCCCACGGCTATTCTTCCCGGTACCTACGATTTTAGCTTCAGTGGGATAAAAACGCATGCATGGCGGGTATTCCAGGAGAACAAGTATTCCAGAGAGGATATTGCTGCTTCTTTCCAGGAGGCAGTAATAAATATTTTAGCCTCCAAGCTGTTGTATGCCATCAATTCCCTGCCCGTGAAAAGTATTGTGGTAGGTGGAGGAGTGGTGGCTAACCGTAAGTTAAGAAATGTACTCTCCCATATCCAGACGGAATCAAATATTCCTGTTTACCTGCCCTCACCCTCCTATACCGTGGATAATGGGGCCATGATAGCAGGCCTTGCCTATTACCTGATGAAGGAAGGTAAAGCTTCCCAAAAAGAAGAAGACATCAAACCCGCGTTGAGTCTATGATTTTAGACTTTAGCTGTTAGACTGGGGGAGTAGTTAGTAGCGAGTAAATAGTAGTGGGTAGCGAGGGAAGGGATGTGCAGGGAGTGGATTCCTGTCTGTCCTCCTGACATGTGTCGTGGGGGGCTTGCGCGGGAATGACGAAGGAGAAGATGGAGAAGAAAGAGGCACAGATCCGCCTGTCATACCCGCGGAAGCGGGTATCCACTTCCTTTGAAACTCTAAATAACAAACCCTAAACTCTAAACAAACTACAACCCCTTGTCTGCCTCCCCGCTCGTAGGTCGGGAGCTGGCAGGGGAGCAGGCGGAGTGGTATCTTCTTCATGATTAAGTTTTTAATAGCTTCTCCATTTTATCAGGAGGCGCTCTTCTTTTTACAGGAACTTTAAGACATTACCCTCATCCTCTCTTACCCTCTTACTTTATGATTAGCATATATACTATTCATATATTTCTCGAGTAAACCCAATCTGAGAAAAAATCTCTTTGCTTGTTGAATCAAGAACTAAAACCGATATGTAGAGATTGTTTTAAAAAGTGAGAAAATATCATTCTTCACGGCTGTGTGATACACTATCCTCTTGCAGTATATGTTCTTTTATGGTATATCTTACCCTGATAGAACCTGGAAAACAGAAGAAATTTTTCCGTTAATTAAATTAGATAAGGAGAAGTTTATTTATGCAGTATTCTAAAAAAGTAATGGAGCATTTTATGGATCCTCACAATATGGGAAATATTGAATCTCCCGATGGAGTAGGGAGAGTGGGTAACCCTATTTGTGGGGATCTCATGGAGATACAGATTAAAGTAAAGGAAGGGAAAATAGAGGATATTAAATTTAAAACTTTTGGCTGTGCGGCTGCTATTGCCACTTCCAGCATGATAACTGACCTGGCGAAAGGAAAGACCATAGAAGAAGCGCTGGAAATCAGCAGGAATAATGTGGCAGATGCCCTGGAAGGGTTGCCTCCCATAAAAATGCACTGTTCAAATTTGGCCGCGGATGCGCTTCATTCAGCCATAAAGGATTACCTGGCTAAGCAGAAAAAATCAGCCGTGGATAAATAGGATTCTCTATCCTTTATTACCGCTCTGTCTTTTAATGCTGCTTGCTTTCATAGACAATAAAGCAGCCCCGTAAGATGCTTCTTCCTGGTAAGGGCTGAGTTTCAGCTCCATATGGAAAGTCTGCCGTATTATTTCCTGTAGGACTTCATTCCTTTTTATGGCATTTCCTGAACCAACGATAAGTTGTCGCTCTTCCTGCATCTTCTGGTAGCTCTCGTACAGTATTCTTACCATACCTTCCAGTACTGCCCGGCAAAAATGGGAGACAGTGAAATTGTTTTTGTCCAATCCCTTAAAAGCTGCCTTCCATTCTTCCTTGCCTCGTTCTCCAAAGAAATAGGGGTAACAGAGTAATCCTTCACACCCGGCTGGCACGCGGGAGGCAAGTTTATTCATGGTGGCAAAGATATCCTCTTCTTTTACTCCCCATAACTCTTTTCCTGCCGAGAGAAAAAATTCTTTCAGGAGAGAGTAACTAACGCCGCCGTTCAGGCTGGCTCCTACCAGAATGTATTTTTTATCCAGGTAGGGCCTTATCTCCATGAAATCATGCAACTCTGGCAGTCTCTTGGTTATCAGGGAGACCTGGGAACCTGTGCCTATGTTCAGATTAATGACTTCTTCTTCTCTATATCCGTAAGTGCTTCCCAGGATACTTGCCTGGTTATCACCGAATGCACAGCTGACAGGAATTCCCTCTTTGGTAAAACCTATTATTTCGCCCGAGTCTTTAATGGCCGGAAATATTTCTTTTTTAATCCCTAGTTTTTCAATAAATTCCCAGTGCCACTCTCTTTTCTTGATATGGAAAAGGCCGGAACTTGCTGCATCGGTAGGGTCAGTAAAAAGCTTTTTCTCTTCGGTTAGATGAGCTCCTATCCAGTCATGGATAAAACTTACTTTATCTGCATTCCCGGGGACCAGGTTATTCTTATAAAACCAGTACAGAGTTGCCCCCATGTACCCGGGATTTACCAGGCATCCGCACTCATTAATGGCAATTTCTTTTGCTTTCCTGTGTATTTCAGGGATGAGGTTTACACTTCTTCTATCCTGCCAGGTTATCAGGTTGCTCAATGGCTTTAAGTCTCTATCCAGGAATAGCATCCCATGCATCTGCCCGGTAATCCCTATACCGGAGATTTTTTCCTTAATCCGTTTTTTTATCTGGTTAATCAGGCGGAAAGTTATCTCTTTTATCTTTACCGGATTTTGCTCAGAAAACTCCTTCCGGGTGTTAATGAAAGAAGAGTTTTCTTCAGAAACTACAGCAATAGGTTTGCCAGAATCTCCTTCCAGTGCCAAAACAGAGATTTTGGAAGTGCCTACATCTATTCCCAGATAAATTCCCATCGTCTTAACTCCCTATAATCCAGAGTCATAGATTTCAACCGTGGACATTCCCTCTAAAAAAATGTTTCTCCAGCAGGAAATAGTAAGCAAGCAGGTTTTCCTCCGTAGCTTTAATATCTCCGAACTTACTTTTTACCATTCCGTAGAATTTCTGATTATGTCTTCTCTCCATTCTGTGTAGCACCTCGTGAAAAAGAATGTATCTTACCAGTTTCTCGGGCAGAAACCTGAGGAGAGAATTTACTGTAATATGGCCATCCCCGCGGCAACTGCCCCATTTACTCTTCATCTTTCGGAAAGTAATTTTGCCTATGCTTACTTGCAGCTCTTCTGCATATTCCTCTATTATGCAGGAAGATTTCTCCTTGAATTCGCTTAAATCGGCGGATAGGTCAAGGTGTAACCCTGCTGATTTCTTCAAAACCCGGGTAATAAAGGCTCTCTTTTGAGATATCCACTTTTGATGCCGGATAAGTAATTCTTTCTCCTTCCGGTAACCCCTGGGTAGAATAACTACCAGGTTGTTGCTCTTAAATTCAAGTCGGGGATACTTAACCGGGCGATATACTTTCTGGTACTCTATCTCCTGGCCAAATATTTTAATATTCTCTCTCATTTTCCCACTATTATATCCTGGAAAGAATATAACCCGGGTGGTTGGTGGATTAGCCAGAGAGCGCCTCTCCAGGCTCCCCGGGCAAAGGAAAGTCGCGATTCTGCTGTATGGGCAAACTCCAGCCTTTCCCCTTCGGTGGCAAATATTACTCTATGTTCTCCTACTACGCTTCCTCCCCTTAAAGCATGAATGCCAATCTCTTCCCTCTTTCTCTCGCCGGTTTCCCCTTCTCTCCCGAATACCGCTACCTCAGATAGGTCTTTTCCCCGGGCAGAGGCAATGATTTCTCCCAGGGTGAGGGCCGTGCCCGAGGGGGCATCTTTCTTGTGGCGGTGGTGCATTTCCACGATTTCCACCTCGTAGTCAAGAGGCAGCTTTTTACTTACTTCCTCCAGGATATGGAACAACAGATTCATACCAAAACTCATGTTGGAGGAGAAGAGGATGGGAATTGTTTTTCCTGCTTCTCTGATTTCTTCTCTTTCTGACCCGGAAAAACCAGTGGTTCCGATAACCATGCTTATCTTCTTCTCCCGCGCCATGCTTAGATGTTCCAGGGTGGCCCGGGGTGAGGTAAACTCAATGATTACTTCTGCTTCATCAGAAACATTTTCCCAGGAGGAACTTACTCTGATTCCTCCAATTTCTTTACCTACGGCAGGGTGGTCTGCTTTTTCCAGTAAGCCGACAACTTCGATCTCCGGAAAGTCTTTTACGCTCTCCATAAGTGCTCTTCCCATTCTCCCACCTGCCCCGGAAATTATTGCTTTCATATTTTCCTCCTTCCCATTACTGGCAACTTATGATTACCACTTATTTTATCAGAAATTTAAGCTGCCCACTCACCGCGCTTGACAAAATAGGGGAAGTGATATATCATAGTTGAGCAATTGTGCAACTGTAAAAGAAAAGGGGGCAGGTATGGCAGAGAAAGATATTTGCGAAGTTAAGTGCATGGAAAGTGAGAAGGTTAAAGAGGTAAAGCGGCAAATGTTGCGGGAAGAGGAAGTAAACAGGTTATCGGGAACATTTAGTATATTGTCAGATTCTACCCGGGTTAAGATAATATTTGCTCTCTCAAAGGAAGAATTATGTGTGTGTGATATTGCCTATTTGCTTAATTTAAGCATCTCTGCAGTATCTCACCAGCTGAGAGTATTGAGAAATGCCAGGTTGGTCAAGTACCGGAAGCAGGGGAAAATGGTCTTTTATTCCCTGGATGATGAGCATATCTCTACCTTATTCAATGAAGGCCTGAAGCATATCAGGGAATAGGTTTAGACTATAGACTTTAGAC
>JAADFP010000069.1 GCA_013152825.1 Caldisericota bacterium
TTTGTCCATAAGTTCTCTGTAAACTGCCAGCGTGCCCTCCACCATTCTCTCCGGCAAAAAGTTTTGCGCCCATTTCTTCCCGGCCCGGGAAAACTCTGCCATTCTTGTCTCGTCTTTGAGAAGCTTAATAACTGCCTTACATAGCGCATCAGGATCGCGGGGAGGAACAAGTATCCCCGTCTCGCCATCCCTCACCACCTCTGGGATGCCTCCGGCCAGAGTACTCACTACCGGAATCCCCATATACTGCGCTTCCAATAAGATACTTCCCAGCCCATATGAGAAGGCAGGACGAAAATATCCAGGAGAGAAAGTATCTCCGGGATATCCTCCCGGAAACCAGTAAATATAACACGTTCTGTGATGCCCAGTTTTTTGGCTTCTTTTCTTAGATAATTTCCCAGCTCTCCCTTGCCTACCACAAGGAACGTGGCCTGAGGAAATTCTTTCAAAATACCAGGGATGGCCCTCAGGAGATAAATGTGTCCCTTATGGTCAGTAAGATAGGCAATGGTGCCTATAATAGGATGTTGCAAAGAAAACTCATTGTAGAGATAAGAGGCCTCTTTCCTATGGTCCAGTCTTTCCGGATCGAAAGCACTGGGCACATAGCGTATCCTTTCCTCAGGTATTCCTATATTTTTGAGTACGTTCTCTATGGCATGGGATATTGCAATAACAATATCTACCAGCCTATGGTATTTCCAGCGCGACAGCATCCCCCGGGGAGGGAAATCTACTCTGCGCGTTACCACTATCTTTTTCCCCGCTATCCTTCCCGCCATTCCGGCTAGTGAATGAGCATGAGAAGTATGAGCATGGAGGAGGCTTATATTTTTTTCCTTTATCCATCTTACAATCGCACTTATAGCTACCAGATCTAACTCGCTCTTAAAATTTATCTCTTTGACCGGGATGCCCAACCCTTTGGCCCTTTTTGCCAGAGTACTCTCGGGGGGAGAAATCAGAAACGACTTTACTCCTTTCTCCTTTAGCCCCTTTAGAAGCAAGTAAACCTGATTTTCTCCTCCTCTCCAGCCATACTCAGTATGCAGATGAAGTACCTGTAAGGATTTCATAGTAAAAATTAGATTTTCAGGCAAACATAGAATAATATTTTAAAAACCAAATAAAGTGAGAGCTGTTCCGGGATATCTCAGAACCCCACTTTTTTAAATTCTAAAAACAAAACAAACCCAATGCTAAAACTCAAAACCAAGAAACCAGGCTACCAGGCAACTAATCATTCCCTCGCTACTATATACCATCTACTAACTACTAATTCTGAATCTTTCCTGCTGACTCACTCCAAATCAATAACATCCACCCTATCCAGGGAAAATTCTACGATAAATACCCGGTTATTCGTGCGGTCTATGGTTATACCCCGGGGAGAGTAAAAATTGCCGGGGAAGGTAGATACACGCCCTTTCTTATCCAATCGGAATATTCTTCCCGTGGAAAAATCAGTAAAATACAGATTACCGTATTTATCGTAATCCACATCCTCCAGATAACGGTAATAAGCCCTTTCTTCCAGTAACCTGTGAAATTTACCCCCCTTCTTGTATTCCCAGATATTGCTTCCCCGGGAGGAAACGATAACCAGCCTACCATCAGGCAAAACTGTGAGCCCTGTAGGCCCCTTGAGCAGAGGAGAATGCAAGAATTTATTCACTATAATACCTTTCCCCAACGTTACCTTAAAGATTGTATTAGCAGCTGCATCCGAAACCAGGAGCTCTCCATCCCGGGTAAAAACAAGGTCTACCAGGTACTTGGCTCCATAGGGTGCCAGGTTTATATTCTGCACATTTATCCTTTTATTGAGGTCATATCCTCTAATGGTATCAATATCTGCCACATAAAGAATGCCTTCTTTTATAGCCATCCCTTTAGGAGCATCAAGCTCGTAGTCATTGAGAGCCCCGTCCAGGAAGTGTAAGGTTACCACCTTGAAATCCGGGGTTATGCGGGAGATGAAGCCATTATCATCTCTGGCTAAAGGAGCACCGTTTACATTGGACACATAAATAGAATTCGTAGCAGGGTCAATAATTACCCGGTTCGGGTTTTTGAAATCGCGCAGGTAAGAAGCAAAAACCAGAGTAGGAATAAGGAGAAAAACCAACCAGTAAACGTTTTTCATTTTCTATTCCCTTCAAGAAATTGGAATATCTTAATCGCCTTTTTCTTCCCCACACCTGGAATTGCGCTTATCTCTTCTACAGAGGCATGAGAGAGAGCATTAATAGTGGGAAACCTTTCTTTAATTCTGGGAAGAATTTTTTCTCCCACGCCGGGAATCTCCAGCCATACACTTTTACGAGAAGTTTTCTCCCTGAGGTACACATGGTAACTGTGAGCAAACCGATGCGCTTCATCCCTCACTCGCATAAGAAGTTTGAGAGCAGGAGAAGAGCGGGGCAGTAAAAGAGGGAAATGGCGATGAGAAATATATAACTTCTCTTCACCCTTTGCTAATCCCACCACCGGGATGCTAACCCCCATTTCTCTCAATACTTCCAAGACAGCGCGAACCTGCCCTTTGCCTCCATCTATCAGAATCATATCAGGCATCGGCTGCCGCACCTCATTTACTCTTCTAACTCTCCTTCTTATTACCTCTTTTATCATACCATAATCGTCCACCCCCTGCACGCTCTTTATCCGGTATCTTCGGTACTCTTCTTTCAGGGGAATTCCCTTTTCAAAAACCACCCGGCTCCCCACCGCCAATTTTCCCCGCAGCTGCGAAATATCGTAGCCCTCTATCCTGTACGGTAAACGAGGAAGATTTAACTCCCTCTGTAAAGAGAGGAGGGGATCAATTTCCCGTATACTGCTTTCTCCTTCTTTCAGCAATTTATACTTTGCAGTGGTAGCAGCAATTTTCAACAGATTATGCATCTCCGATGTGCAAGGTAGCGAAACCATTACTCTTTTGCCACTTCTTTCCTGCAGAAATCTTTCCAGAGATCTCCTATCTTCTACCTCCGCTTCGCTGATAATGGCGTCCGGGAAGGAGGAACTTCGCGAGTAATATTGCAGGATAAAGGAATGAAGAATCTCCTGAAGTGCGGAAAGTTTTACCCCGGATAATGGAAAACTATCTTCTCCTATCCACCTACCCTCTCTAATACGTAAGAGAGTAACCATGCCTTTATCTTTCTGGCAGGATATTCCTATAATATCCAGGTTTTCCTTGCTTTCCGAAATTATAGCCTGAGGAGTAAACAGTTTTTCCAGGGAGTAAATGCAATCCCTTAATCGGGCAGCCTCCTCAAATTCCAGGTTTTCTGCCTTTTTACTCATTTCTTTCTGCAGTGCGTTTAAAACCTTCGTGGTTTCACCCTTGAGAAAAGAAATGATAAACTTTATTCCCTTGATGTAATCTTTGCGGGAAATATCTCCCCTGCAGGGACCAGGACAACGGCGCAGGAAAAAGTTCAGGCACGGCTTTCCATCGACTTTCCTTTTGGAGCAGGTTTTAAAAGGGAAAATCTTCCTCAAAAACCTCAAAGTGGTACGCGCATTACTGGCATTAGTATAGGGACCAAAGTAGAGCGCCTCCTTATCCTTCAAGTCCCGGGTAAGAAAAACGCGGGGAAACTCCTCTTTCCAGGTAACCGTTATGTAAGGATACTTTTTATCATCCTTCAAGCGTATGTTGTAACGTGGACGATACTCTTTTATAAAATTAAATTCCAGTAAAAGTGCTTCATTCTCGTTGGAAGTAAGTATAAACTCCAGGGAAAATGCCTTTTTTAAAAGGATTAATGTTTTGGGAGAAGAGGAGGATAAATAAGAGCTTACCCTCTTTCTCAGGGAAGATGCCTTTCCCACATAAAGAACTCTTCCTTCTTTATCTTTAAATAGATAAACACCCGGATGGTCCGGTAACTGCCTTACTTTTTCTTTCCACTCCACACTTCCATCACCTCAAATTTGTGTGCCAGCCATATATATAACCCTATTCCTCCTCCCACCATAAGTGCTAGCCTGTCTATTCCTATTATACCTGAGAACTTGCCCGTTAAAATGTAAAGGGAGAAGACTACTACGATAAGTACAAGATATATAAGAAAAAATTTTATCATCCATTTCTTTTCCATGCTTACCTTCACCCCTACCCGGCGCGGGAGATGGTAGAGAAGCAAAATAAATCCCACCAGGGAAGATAAAGAAGTAGCCAGTGCTAATCCCCCCTGTTGTAATGGCCTTATGAGAATAAGGTCAAATACAATATTGGTTAATATGCTCCATACCCCTATTTTTACCGGAAGCCAGGGATGATGGAAAGAATAGAATACCGTATTTAAGACCCGTGAACCGGCAAAGAAAAACAAACCAAGGGAATAGAAGAGCAAAGCAGAATACGTTCCCAGGGTAGATAAAGAAGTAAATTTCCCATGTTCAAAGAGGATGCGGATTATAGGCTTCCCCAGTAAAGAGAGAAAAAGAGTAGCAGGCAGGGTAAGAAAAAGAAGCCATTTTAAAGCCTGGGTAAGCTGGGAAGAGACTGCTTTCT
Source organism: Caldisericota bacterium (assembly GCA_013152825.1). Taxonomy (GTDB): domain Bacteria; phylum CAIJMQ01; class CAIJMQ01; order JAADFP01; family JAADFP01; genus JAADFP01. Next base: position 4,532 of record JAADFP010000069.1, read on the forward strand.
TTCCTATGCGGGAGAAAAGAGGGAGCGAGACCATGGACATGGCTATCCCGGTAAGCGCAAGGGGAAATTGTAATAAACGGTTACTGTAGTAGAGAGCAGAAATAGCACCGGCAGGAAGGAAAGAAGCAAGGATTCTATCCACTGCTATATTCACGTAAAATATGCTGGCTCCAAAAGAGGCTGGCAAGAGGAACCGGGCAAAATCGTTTATCACCGGGTGTGAAAACTGGAAATGATAGGAAAAGCCCTTTTTTATTAAAAACGGCAGATGAATAAGAAACTGTAACATCCCACCTGCCACCACACCCCAGGACAAAGCAAGGAGAGAAGAAGGGAATTTATTTCTCATGTAAAGAAAAGCAATGAGCGAAAGATTAAACAGTAAAAAGGAAAGAGAAGTGCTGATGAAATTCTTCCGGGTAGTAAGGTAAGAAGAGAAAAAGGAAGCCAGGCAGATAAAGAGAGCAAAAGGAAACATCACCCTGAGAATTCCCACCGCTATTACTTTCTCGGAAGAAGAAAACCCAGGGGCAAAGAAGCTAACAAGGTAAGGAGCAAAAACTACGCCCAGGATGACCACGAGGAAAAGCATAATAATAAGGTAATTTAAGAGTACCGAAGCAAACCTATCCCCCTCTTCCTGCCCATTTTCTTTAACCACACGGGAAAGAATCGGGACAAAGGAAGAATTTAGAGCTCCTTCTCCCAGTATGCGCCTGGAGAGATTGGGAAGTAAAAATGCCAGGAAGAATATATCCCTTCCCCTATCACTTATCCACATTGCAATGAGAAGGTCGCGTATATAACCCAGTATTCTGGAGAAGAATATCCCACTGCTAAGGGTAAAAAAACCTCTTTTAAGTCTTTTATGTATTGACACCTTTCTCGGGCTATGGTAACATACCCACTCTCGTAGAGTAAAGGAGAAGATATGGCTAAGAAATCATCTGTTAAGAAGGTTAAACAGGCAGAAAAAAGAAGCTTGCGCAACCGGGCATGGAAGTCCCGCATAAAAAATGCCTGGAAAAAGTTCCAGCAGATTCTGGAAACAGGCAAAGATAAGAAAGAACTGGAAGTTGCCCTGAGAGAAATGCTCTCTCTCATTGACAGGGCTACAAGTAAAGGGATTTTCCATCCCAACAAAGCAGCCCGGTTAAAATCAAAAATCCACAGAGCATTCAATCTTAAGACCCTCGCGGAAAGCAAGTAAGCCAGGGCCACTCAAAGACTTGGGACTTTAGACTGCATAGTTAGTAGCGAGGGGAGATTATTCTAATATTCTTAAGAATTTGAGAATAAAGAGCAGCAGTGCATTTTAGCGGTTATTTTTTAGCTTTGAGGATTGGAGTTTGTTTGGGGTTTGTCATTTGTGATTTGTAGTTTATTTAGAGTTTAGGATTTTGTGTTTAGAGTTTTTATCCCTTCTATCATTGTCCAATTCAATCGTACAAACCAGGGAACTATCAGTGAGGATTGTCGTAGTGATAGGTTACTCTTGATATATCTCGATAATCATACAGGGTGCCCAGCGCCGCGGAAAGCGAGGTTACCTTTTCCTATTACTTCTTTCTCCACTTTCTTCTTACTTCGCGCCACTGTTCCTGGAAGCGTTTAAACTCTACCTGGAGCACATAACCCGGGTAAAGCCCAAATATGTTAAGGTAAGCATACCTGGCAGAAGGGTCTACTCTTTGGAAAACTACTATTTTATTCTTGGTATCTCCCGGTTTCAGGTTTCCTATCCAGATAAATTTTTCCTTTAT
>JAADFP010000070.1 GCA_013152825.1 Caldisericota bacterium
AGCACTTTCTCAGAAATATAACTTTCAGATAAATTCCCACCAACTCCACTTTTACGGAGTATGCAAAGACTGCCAGGAAGACAAAGATTTTTATAGAGCAAAACAGGAAAGGAGGTGAGAAAAATGCCAAGAGGAGATGGAACAGGGCCAATGGGTTTAGGGCCTATGACAGGGAGAGCCGCAGGATTCTGTGCAGGATACCCTGTGCCAGGATTTATGAATCCTGTAGGAGGCAGACTTGGCCTTGGTTTAGGTCGAGGGTTCAGGAGACGAAGACTTCCCTATTTTGGAAGAGGCTGGGGTGTATATCCATGGCCTGGATATACTGCTCCCTATGTTCCTTATAGCTTTCCTTATCCGTATGGGACATATGGAATGCCCTATAGATGGTTTGGATACTGGTAAAGTTAAGATGAAAGGAGGTAAGTAAAATGGGTGGCTACGGACACAGAAATATGTATTACCTAACAGGTCTTCCGGGATGGATGAGGTTTGGATTCTCTCCAGGATGGGTAGGAAGAAGTCCTACTGGGCTTGGGCCTGCTGCACAGTATCTTATGTATGGAACCTGGCCTACGCCCCAAATGCAAACATACTGGCAGGCTTTCCAGAGTGGACAGGTTCCTTATCCCCCTTACAACGTTCCCCCAACTATGCAAATGGGGTCAGAACAGGAACTTACCTATCTGAAACAGCAAGCAGAAGTACTGGAAGAACACTTAGAAGGCATAAAAAAAAGGATTGAAGAGCTGGAGGAGAAAAAATGAAGATTGCAGTTACTGCGCAGGGCCCTACTCTTGATTCTCTGGTAGATCCCCGATTTGGCAGAGCACCTTATTATATTCTTGTGGATACAGAAACTATGCAGTTTGAGGCAATAGAGAACCCCTATGTTCAGGCTTTAAGCGGGGCAGGGATTCAAGCAGCACAGTTTGTAGCAAACAAAGGAATAGAAGCAGTGCTTACCGGAAGTTGTGGCCCCAATTCTTTCCAGGTACTTCAAAGTGCGGGGATGAAAGTTATCGTAGGAGTAGCAGGCAAAGTAAAAGAAGCAGTGGAAAGATTTAAAAAAGGCGAATTACAGCCCACTTATCAACCCAACGTTCCATCCCACTTTGGCATGGGGGGAGGATTCGGGGCTGGTATAGGAAGGGGAATGGGGAGAGGAATGAGAGGTGGTGGGATAGGAGGATTTGGAATGGGCACTGGAGTTTTCACGCCTGGTGTATCATCCTCTTCCCCCAACCAGCCCACTCCTCCTTCCCCTGAAGAAGAGATTAAAGCTTTAAAGGAACAAGCTGATTATCTTAAGAAACAGTTAGATAGTATAAGTAAAAGGATTGAGGAACTGGATAGGGAGAAATAAAATGCCTACCTACGAATATGAATGTGAAGATTGTGGATATAGATTTGAGAAATTCCAAGGGATAACCGAAGACCCCGTGAAAATTTGCCATAGGTGTGGCGGCAAAGTAAAAAGACTACTCTCAGGAGGTGGAGGTGTTATTTTCAAAGGCAATGGATTCTATGCTACGGATTACAAAAAGCCCTCCACCTGTTGTCCCACCGCTTGTGATACGCCGAAACGTTGTTGTGAAAAGTAAAAATTTACGAACTTTAGAAGAAAGGAAGAAAAATGAGTAAGTTTTTTGATGTGATAGTAGTAGGAGGAGGGCCTGCAGGAGTGGTTAGCGCAATTACCGGGAAGAAGTATTATCCTGAAAAAAATTTTTTGCTCATACGAGAAAACCCGGTAAGTGTTATCCCATGTGGCATACCCTATATTTTCTATAGTTTAGACTCTACGGAAAAGGACATCCTGTCTGATGAACCTCTCAAGGCTAACCGTATAGAAATAATGATAGACAAGGTAACAAAAATTGACAGAAGCAAGAAAGAGATTTTACTTGCTGGAGGCGAAAGATTAAAATACGGGAAACTTATTCTGGCTATAGGTTCAGAATCCATTGTTCCTCGTATTCCGGGCAGCAAAAAGAAAGGGATATTTCCTATAAAAAAAGAACTGGAATACCTAAAAAAACTGCGTGAGGAGGTACACAAGGTAAAAAACATTGTGGTTATAGGGGGAGGTTTTATAGGAGTGGAGTTTGTCGACGAAATCTCTCAACTTCCTGGGAAAAATATTCATATCGTGGAAATGTTACCTCATTGCCTTTTACGGGCTTTTGATGAAGAGTTTTGTGCTCTGGCAGAGGAAGAACTTAAGAAAAAAGGAGTGAACTTATGGCTGGGAGAAAAAGTAGAAAAATTCGAAGGCGGAGAAAGAGTTGCCCGGGTTATACTTTCCAGCGGTAAGATTATTCCTGCGGAATTGGTAATATTGTCCATTGGAGCAAAACCCAACGTAAGGCTGGCTGAGGAGGCAGGCTTATGGGTAGGAAGAGGAGAAGGGATATGGGTAGATGAGTATATGCGCACCTCTGATCCAGATATTTTTGCAGTAGGAGATTGTGCAGAGAAACGATGCTTTTATACAAGAAAACATATACCGGTTATGTTAGCTTCCACTGCTACTGCGGAAGCAAGAGTAGCAGGCTCCAATCTCTATGGTCTAAAAGTATTGAGAGAAATCAAGGGAACTATTGCGGTGTTTTCCACCCGGGTGGGTAATTTAGTTTTAGCCTCTGCCGGCTTAACAGAAAATAAAGCGAAAGAAGATAACTTTGAAGTGGTAACAGGAGAAGCAGTGGTTCCGGATAAACATCCTGCTACCCTTCCGGGAACACGGAAAATGAAAGTAAGACTCCTTTTCTCCAAATTTTCCTCCACTATCCTGGGAGGACAAATAGCAGGAGGAGAAACCGTAGGTGAATTAATTAATGTAGTAGGAATGGCTATTCAGAAGAGATCACAGGCTGTGGAACTGGAAACATTTCAAATGGCAACCCATCCCTGGCTTACTTCTCCTCCTACTGTCTATCCACTGGTCACTGCTGCCATGGATGCAATAAAAAAGATGAGAAGTAATCTTTAGAAAGGAGGCGAGAAAAATGCCAAGAGGAGATGGAACAGGACCTTTTGGTCAAGGACCAGGAACAGGAAGGGGTATGCCTGCCCGCCCTTCGGGAGCAGGCGGGGGAAGAGGCAGAATGGGGGGAAGTGGTTTGGGCCCAGGAGGTTACTGCGTTTGCCCTAAATGCGGAACTCGGGTTCCTCACCAGAGAGGCACTCCCTGCTATAACACCTCCTGCCCAAAGTGTGGTTCTCCTATGAATAGAGAGTAAGATAAAAAATTTCAAGATAAGAAAGGAATAATACAATGGGAAGGATTTATTTTCCCCAATTTAAAAAGGGTAAGGAAGGAATACCATTAAAGAAAGGCAAAACTATCCTTGCACATGCAAGAGAGCTGGGGATAGCCATTTCGTCAGAATGTGGAGGGGGAGGGAAATGTGGGAAGTGTACAGTAAGAATAGAAAAGGGTAAGCAATACCTGAGCTCTCTGACTAAGATAGAAAAAGATTTTGGGCTAAGTAAAGATCTCCGGCTTGCATGTCAGGCAAGAGTTTTGGACAGTAAGGGGAATATACTCGTTTATATAAAAACTTTCGGGGAATACTCAATTCTTACTGAAACCAGGGAGAAGGATATACCATTAATCCCATTAGTGGAAAGGAAAGGTAATAAAGTTTATTATGACGGGAAAGAGGTAGATGTATATCGCGGAGGGATTTATGGATTGGCTATTGATTTAGGGACTACAACTGTGGTTTTTTCCCTGGTGGATTTAGAAAGAGGCACTACTCTTTCCACCTCTGCCTTCAAAAATCCTCAAGTTGCCTACGGGAACGATGTTATATCACGTATTGAATATACTATGGTAGATAAAGAGAAGATAAGATACGTGGACGAAAGTGAAAAGGGAAGAAGGGTAAAAGAGCTTCAGAGTAAAGTAATTGAAGCAGTAAACGAAGAACTTGAAAAAATAATTGAGCCTTCTCTTGTCTATGAAGTAGTTGTTGTGGGGAACTCCACTATGCGAAACCTTTTCTTTGGGATAGACATTTCTTCTTTAGGATTAATTCCTTATGAACCACTGAAGAAAGAAAGTTTCACTATGCCTGCAATCTCTCTGGGGTTAAAAGTAAACCCAAATGCCCGAGCCTATGCTCCGCCTCTCATTGGAGGACATACAGGGGCAGACGCTTTGGCGGATATCCTTGTCATAAATATGCACAAAAGTGATAGGGTCTGTATGATTATAGATATTGGTACGAATGGAGAAGTAGCCCTGGGGAATAGAGAAAAGATATTTACTGCTTCCTGTGCAGCTGGTGGAGCGTACGAAGGAACTACCATAAAATGCGGAGTTGGCGCAATAGAAGGAGCCATTGCAAATGTGATAATTAATGACGGTAGAATTGAGTTTTCTACAATTGGAAATAAACCTCCACGTGGCATTTGTGGTTCAGGGCTTATAGATTTGCTGGCAGAGATGTTGAATAAAGGTGTCATGAGCAGAAAAGCCAAAATTAATGCTCCCTTCAGGATAACCGACGGGATAGAAGTTTATCAGGAAGATATTTATCAACTTATAACTGCCAAGGCTGGATTGAGGACAGATCAGGATTTATTGATGAAGTATTATGGTGTTAATCTTGAAGACTTAGAGACAATTTATCTGGCAGGTGCTTTCGGAAATTACATAAACGCTGAAAATGCCGTAGAGATAGGTCTTCTTCCTCCAGCTCCGGAGAAAGTTGTTAAAATCGGTAATGGCGCATTGGAAGGAGCACGTGAAATGCTAATCTCTAAAGAAAAGAGAAAAGAAGCGGAATTCCTGGCAGGCATGATAACTCATGTGAAACCAAACGAGCTGGAAAGAGATTTTGAATTTATTGTGGCTCAAAACATGTATTTCAAATGAGAAGTTTTGTTTTCAAAACAAAGGTGAAGTGGGAAGAAAACAAAAAGGGAGAGATATGGAGTAGTAAGACACCGAGAATAAAAATTTCTACACCACCGGAGTTTAAGGGGCCGGAAGGTTTCTGGAGCCCGGAAGAGTTATTTCTTGCTTCAGTAAATACTTGTATCATGACTACATTTCTTTACTTCAAAGATAAATTTTCTTTCCATCTTTTTTCCTATGAAAGCGAAATAGAAGGAGCGGTATCTTTTAAAGAAGGGAAATTGTCCTTTACAAGTATTACCATTTATCCCCGTATAAAAGTAAAGAAAGGAGAGATAAGTAGAGCCAAATCTGCTATGAAAAAAACGGAGGAATACTGCCTAATATCCAACTCTATTAGACCTAAGGTTAAAGTAATTACAGATATTCAAGAAGGAGGATAGAAATGGTTATCAACCTTACCGATGTCAATTTTAAAAAGGAAGTCCTGGAATCTGAACTGCCCTGTCTGGTAGATTTCTGGGCGATATGGTGTGGGCCATGTTTGATGGTTTCTCCTATTGTGGAAGAGATAGCGAAGGAATACACAAGCAAGTTAAAGGTCTGCAAAATGAACATAGATGAGGCACCTGTAACCTCTTCACATTACGAAATAATGGCTATCCCAACCTTAATGATATTCCATAAAGGAAAAGAAGTAGAAAGAATAGTTGGAGTTGTGCCGAAGGAGCAGGTTATAAACAAATTAAAACCTTACCTGGAAGAAGCAGAAAAGGAAAAATAAATGATTAAACTTGAGGAAATTTATAAAGCTAAGGAGATTCTCGGTTTAG
>JAADFP010000071.1 GCA_013152825.1 Caldisericota bacterium
TCAGCCCCTGCTGCGATAACCTTTTCCACTACTTCTTTCAGGAATTCGGGCTCGGTGCGGGAAGCATCCTCGGGAGAAAATTCTACCGAAGGGGCAAGGGAACGGGCATATTTGACGCTTTCCACGGCCATCTTCAAAATCTCTTCTTTAGCTTTTTTCAATTTATGCCTGCGGTGAATCTCTGAGGTAGCAAGGAACACGTGAATGCGTGGCTTCTCGGCAAATTTAACCGCTTCCCAGCAGGCATCAATATCTTTTTTAAGACAGCGGGCCAAGCCACAAATTACCGGACCCTTTACCTGGCGGGCAATGGTCTTTACCGAGTCAAAGTCTCCCGGAGAACTTATCGGGAAGCCTGCTTCAATCACATCCACGCCAAGCCTGGCCAGCTTGCGGGCAATTTTCAGCTTATCCTCTACAGAAAGCGTTATCCCGGCACACTGCTCCCCGTCCCTTAAGGTGGTATCAAAAACAGCTATCTTTTTTTCCATAGTAGTAAGGGATTTTATCACAGGAAAGGTGATTATGAAAGCCGGTAAAATCTGGTAAACTTAAAAGATGAAGGGCTTAATTCTGCATGGGAATGCTATTGCTTACAAGGCATACTATTCCCTCCCTTCTATCCCGGGAAGAAGGGGAGAGAGGGAAAGCATTCTCTCTCTTTTCACCCGTATCATCCTGAAGCTTCTGAGTGAGTTTTCTCCCACGCATGTAGTGGCAGTATTCGATGAACCGGCTCCCTGCACCAGGAAGAAAGGCAAATTTACCTACTCTATTTCCCACCCGCTTATGCCTCCTTCTTTAAGAGAAAATCTTTCCGCCATTAAGGAAGTACTTTCCAGCCTGGGGATACAGGTGCTGGAAATTCCCGGTTATGGAGCAGACGATGTGATTGCCGGGGCAACGCATCTCTTTTTAAAAGAAGGGATAGAGGTTTATATCGTTTCCCACGAGAAGAGTTTATGGCAGCTCCTTTCCAGTAAAGTAAAGATTATCAATCCTTTCAAAAATTATGAGGTTATGGATGAGCTGGATCTTAAGCAGAAAACAGGCATTATTCCTCGATGGGTGCCGGATTACCTGGCCCTGATGGGAGATGAAGCCTTAAATATTCCAGGGGTGGAAGGAATAGGGGAAAAGAGAGCCGTGAGCCTTCTGGGAGAATTTGATACCCTGGAAGAGGTGTTCTCTTCCCTTTCTCTTCTTCCCCCTGGCCTCAGTGAGAAGCTAAGCGAGAAAAAATCCTCCCTGCTTCTGAGCAAAAAGGTGGCAGCACTTCAGAAGAATACAAGGATACCAGGAGGGGTGAGACAATGGGCATGGAAAGGCTGGGAGGAAGAAAAACTAAAAAATACTTTTCAAAAGCTGGGCTTGTACGAGGTGCTTTTCCCCCTGCTCAAGCCAGAAGGGGAGAGGAAGAATTACCGGGCAATCCTTTCCGAGGAAGCCTTCAGCTCCCTTTTGCAGGAAGTGGAAAAATGCAGGCTCATTTCCCTGGACACCGAGACTTCTTCTCCTACCCCCATGCAGGCAGATATCGTAGGGATAACCCTCTGCCTGAAGCCTCACCATGCCTTCTACATTCCTCTTCGCCATCAATACCTGGGTGTTCCCTCTCAATTAAAAGAAGATAGAGTGCTCAAAGCATTAAAGCCTTACCTGGAAAATAAAAAAATTGTAGGGCAGAACTTGAAGTACGATTACATAGTGCTCAGGCGGAAGGGGATAAGACTTAAAAATATCGTGTTTGACACCATGCTGGCTGCCCACCTTCTCTCTCCCACCGGAGAACTTTACAACCTGAGAAGCCTTTCTATCCGGTATCTGGGGGAAAGGAAAAAAGCTTATAAAGAAGTAGTGGGAAAGGGAGAAACTATAAGCGGGGTTTCCATAGAGGAAGTTACGCAGTACACCTGTGAAGATGTGGATTTTGCTTTAAGGTTGAAAAATGTCCTGGAGAAGGAACTGGATAAAAAGGGGCTTAAAAAATTATTTGAAAGCGTGGAAATACCCCTGCTCACTGTGCTGGCAGAGATGGAAATCAGGGGGGTGAAAGTAGCAGTACCAGCCCTCAAGAAACTGCAAGAGAAAGTGGAGGCAGAAATAGAGGAAGTCTCCCAGAAAATCTTCCAGGTTACCGGGGAAGTGTTTAACCTTAGCTCGCCCAGGCAGGTAAGTCGCATCCTTTTTGACAAACTGGGTTTACCCAGAGGTAAACGCACCAAGACCGGCTACTCCACCTCCCAGGCTATCCTGGAAAACCTGGCTGGCGCACACGAGGTAATTGATTATCTCCTGAAAGTACGTGGCTTACAAAAAACCCTGCAGGGATTTATCCTGCCTCTCCTGGAATCTGTAAACTCCTCTACTGGAAGAATCCATACTTCTTTTCGCCAGGCCGCTACTTCCACCGGACGGCTTTCCTCCTCCCACCCAAACCTGCAAAACATTCCCATAAGGGGAAAATGGGGCAAGGAACTGAGAAAATGTTTCGTGGCAGAAGATGGTTACCAGATACTCTCGGCAGACTATTCGCAGATAGAGTTAAGGGTTATAGCACATCTTTCCGGTGATGAGAAACTAAAGGAATCATTCCTTAAAGGAGAGGATATTCATACCTCCACCGCCTGCCAGATTTTTGGAGTCTCGGAAAGTGAAGTAACTTCCGAGATGAGGAGAAAAGCAAAGGCAGTGAATTTTGGTATTATTTATGGAATAAGTGCTTACGGGCTATCCCAGCAGATTCAGAGCAGTGTGGAGGAAGCAGGGCGAATTATAAAAGAGTATTTTCAACTTCATCCCGGGGTTAAGGAATACATAGACAGCACGCTAAAATTCTGCCGGGAAAAAGGGTACGTTTCCACCCTCCTGGGAAGGAGAAGGTATATACCCAGGATAAGTTTTGAGAATAGAGTCCTGAGGGAGCAAGCAGAGCGAGAAGCTATAAATACTCCTGTACAGGGTAGCGCTGCGGAGATTATCAAGATAGCCATGATAAATCTTCACCAGGAGCTAATAAAGAGAAAAAGCGGCGCCTTCCTGATTCTGCAGGTGCACGATGAAGTGCTTCTGGAAGTTCCCGAGGAAGAAAAAGAGGAGATTGCCGTACTGGTGAAAGAAATCATGGAGAATGCGTACCCGCTTTCCGTCCCTCTCACCGTAGAGGCCGGTTTTGGCCGGAGCTGGTGGGAAGCGGGAACTTGACTATAGACTGTAGACATTAGACTGGGAGGAAGTTTTGAGTTTGTGATTTTAAGAATTTGTCCCGAAGCCCCGATATGTATCGGGGTCCGGGATTCCTTCGAAAAGTTTAGAATTTTGGATTTAGAGTTTACTTCAATACCAGCTCTACCTGTCATACCCGCGAAAGCGGGTATCCAGGAAAATAAAATGTGTGCATGATATAGATTCCCGCTTGCGCCCCCCTCGACACATGGCGGGAGGGCAGGCGGGAGGCGGGCCCAACCCCCACCGATTGACGGTTTCCTGGAAGAAAGTTTTGCGTTTGTGTTATTTTAGAGTTTAGGATGATTCTTTCAGAAAAGCTAAAAGGGAAGTACACATGAAAATTATTTTAGCCTCGGGTTCACCCAGGAGAAAAAGTATCCTGGAAGATATGGAAATCAGTTTTGAGGTTATAGTGCCCCAGGTAGAAGAGACAATAAGGGAAGATATCTCCCCGGAAAAGCTTGCCACTTTTCTTGCTTCCCAAAAATCCCGGGAAGTGGCAAAAAAGGTAAAAGAGGGAATAATTATTGGGGCAGATACCATTGTAGCTCTGGAGGAAAAGATTTTTGGTAAACCGGAGAGTAAAGAAGAGGCAGTAAGAATGCTGCAGACCCTTTCCGGCACACGACACCGGGTTATCACCGGGCTATCTTTTCTTATCGTGATAGAAGGGAAAATAGTAAAAGAGATAAAAACCAAAGAGGTGACCTGGGTAAAGATGAGGGATATCCCCCTAAAAGAGATAGAGAAATACGTGAGGGAAAACTCTCCCCTGGATAAATCCGGTTCATACGCTGTACAGGAAGTAGAAGATAAATTCGTGGAGAGAATAGAGGGAGATTTTTACAATGTGGTAGGGTTTCCCCGGCAGAAGGTGGAAAAAATTCTCAGGAAAATACTGAAAGAGTATCCCGGCGAAAGGGAAATAAGGATAGAAAGGTTTCACCTCAAAAAGGTATCCGGTATAGGGAAAATAGAAGGTAAGGAAGTGTGGGTGAGGGGAGGGATACCGGGAGACCTGTTAAGGGTGGTATTAAGAAATAAAAAGCGTTTGCGGGAAGGGATAATAAAAGAAATGATCGAACCCTCTCCCCATCGCAGGATACCTCCCTGCCCCCATTATGGAAGATGCGGTGGTTGTTCACTGCAGGAAATAGTTTATCCCTACCAACTACAATTAAAGAAAGCGTACTTTTTACAACTCTGGAGAAAGGCGCTTGACCTCTCCCTGCCTTCTTCCTTTACCATACACGCCTCGCCAGAAGAATTCTCCTTCCGCAACAAAATGGAGTTTGTCTTTGGCCGGGACGAGAGAGGGGAAAAAGCCCTGGGGCTGCATCCCCGGGGTAAGTTCTGGATGGTAGAAAACCTCTCCACCTGCCTTATCTTCTCGGAAAAGCTTGCTCCTGGTATCCTGAAAACCTTTCAAGAATTCTCCCGGCAAGAAACCATCTACCATCCTCGCACGCACAAAGGCAACCTCAGGCATCTGGTGGTAAGGATGGGCAAATCCAGCCAGGAATTTATCCTGGGTTTAGTGGTGCAGGAAGATATTAAAGAGAAAGAAACCCTAATTGATATAGTTAAAAAACTCCCTAACTGCAAAGGCCTTTTACTGGTTAAAAATACTTCCTGGGGGGATGCGGTGGGCTTCCAGGAAAGCGAACTTCTCTGGGGAAGGGATTTCGTGGAGGAAATCATGGATGGACTGCGTTTTCATATCACCCTTCCCGTCTTTTTCCAGACCAATCCCGCAGGCGCTTTACTGCTCTGGAGGAGACTCAAAGAAATACTCCCGCTGAACCCGGAAGATATAGTGCTTGATTTATATGCTGGCATGGGAGTAATAGGTTTATGGCTGGCAGACAGGGTAAAAAAGGTAATCGCGGTGGAGGAAAACATTGCCTCTGTAGAAAGGGGAAAGGTAAATTGTGCTTTGAATAAATTGGAAGACAGGGTGCAATTTATCCCGGCCCGGGTAGAGGATTTCTTTCAGGAAGCGCGCGGGTACATAAAACAGGGGAAAATCCAGGTGCTTATAATTGATCCGCCCCGTTCCGGCATTTCTCCGAAAGTTAGAAAGAAAATCCTGGAATTGGGGATTTCTACCTTAGTATATATTTCCTGTAATCCGGTTACTTTCCTGGAAGATGCTACACATATCCTGAAGGCAGGATATAAACTAAAAAACCTGGAACTCTTTGACTTTTTCCCCCAGACTCCCCACCTGGAAACTCTCTCTATCTGGGGCAAAGACGGTTGTCGGGGGCCCCGGATTTGAACCGGGAACCTTCTGGTCCCAAACCAGACGCCCTAACCAGATTGGGCCAGCCCCCGAGAAGCTTAGCAGAACATAATAAACTGGGAACTCCAGCTTCTCCCGTATTATAACAAAGATAACCCTCCCTCTCTACTTGCCGGGAAGACGGTTTTTTTAGGCTATAAACTGTAGACGTTAGACTGGGATAA
>JAADFP010000072.1 GCA_013152825.1 Caldisericota bacterium
TATGCCCCATCCGGAAAGAGCCGCCTGGCTGCGGCAGATTCCGGATGACCTGGATTCTTCCTATGCAGAGAAGAAACGCGAGTGCTGGGGTAATATCTCTCGCATGCGTTCTCCCGGCCCGGGATATAAAATCTTCTCTTCCCTGCTCTCCCCTGAACCACGTAGGGTTCAGGGGAAATAGTCTAACTACGTCAATCGGTTGCGGTTGAGTAGCGCGAAACGGTAACCGTTATCCGTCAACCGTCTCTCCCTCTACCCGGAGCCCCTCTTGTGCCTTTGTGCTCCTCACTTACTCACCTATTCACTTATTCACTTCTCTCCATCTCTGGATTCCTGCTTTCGCAGGAATGATAGGTAGAGCTGGTAATTCTAAATCCAAAATTCTAAACTTTCCGAAGGAATCCCAAACCCCGATATAATTTCGGGGCTTCGGGACTAAAGCCTAAACAAACTACTCCCGATATAAATCGGGACAAACCCAAAACTTTATCCTAGGATACCAAGGTACCAGGAAACAAAGAAACTACTCACTGCTTACTGTTTACTATTTACTATTTACTGCTTACTCCCTCTTCCCTCGCTACTAACTCAGTAGATAGTAGACAGTAGTTAGTAGATAGGGGAAACTCCCCCTCCATCCTGCCTCCTGTATCATCCAGTCTCTCCTTTGTCATTCCCGCGCAAGCGGGAATCCACATCATTTTAAACCCTAAACAGCAAACTCTAAACACTAAATAAACTACAAAACCCAAACTCAAAACTTTCTACCCGGATACCAGGAAACTTACTCACTGTTCACTTCTCACTACCCTCACTACTAACCTCTCCCCGTCTACCGCCTAAAATCTGTCTCCTCAAAATAGGGGGCCCTGTTCAGGCAGGCAAGTGAGCCGTCAACTACGAATCAGAGACAAATTTTGAGTTTTTTTCTTAAAGATGTTATATTTATTATAGTTATCATAATTAAGGAGGTTAAGATGGTAAAAACCATTAGTACTATGAAAATAAGAGCCAGGTTAGGGGAAATTCTGGAGGAGGTATTTTACAAAAAAGACCAGTTTATTGTGAAACGAGGCAATAAACCCATGGCAGCAATAGTGCCGGTAGAACAGCTTGATGCATGGCTTAACCGTAGAGAAGAGTTTTTTGCCCTAATTGAGAAGATAAGAGCAAGAAACAAGGATGTATCTCCAGAGGAGGTTGAGAGAGACATTGAACGAGCTATTAAAGAAGTAAGAGGTTTATGATAAGGGTAGTATTAGATACCAATGTCCTTGTTAGTATAATAATTTCCCCCAGAGGTACACTGGCAAAGATTCTAGAAGCGTGGGAAGAATTTAACTTTCTTTTGCTCACTTCCCCTGCTATTGTTGAGGAGGTAGAGAACGTTTTAAAGCGTCCGTATATCAGAGAAAACTACAACATTACTCGGCAAGAAATAGATATTTTCATCCAGGGCTTGAAAGAATCAAGCCTCTTTCTCCACGGAATAAAAGATGACCCGGTTATTAAAGAAGATCCCTCGGATAACAAATTTCTCGCTGTAGCTAAAGCGGGAGAAGCAGATTATATAGTTTCGGGCGATAGGCATTTAAAAAACATAAAGAGATATGAGAACATTCCTATTATTTCACCTGTGCAGTTTGCCTCATATCTATCAGTGGCCAGAGGGAGGAGGAGGGAATCCACTTCTTTTTAAACCCTAAACAACAAACCCAAAACCTAATGCTAAAATCCCAACCCTGAACCGCGTGGGGTTCAGGGTGAAACTGCCTTCCCCAACTACTATCTACCAACTATCGGCTACCGGGAATCGGCGGCGGTTGAGTAGCGCGAAACGGTAACCGTTATCCGTTAACCGTCTCTCCCTCTACCCGGAGCCCCTCTTGTGCCTTTGTGCCCCTCACTTACTCACCTATTCACTTATTCACTTCTCTCCATCTCTGGCTGGATTCCTGCTTTCGCAGGAATGACAGGTAGAGTTGGTATCCTGCATCCTGTATCGTGTGTCTTGGTTATTATATCTTGTTTCTTACTCACCTACTCACTTACTCACTGTTCACTTCTCAACCCTCCCCTCGCTACTCCTGCCCGCTCCCCCGACGTATGTCGGGAGAGGCATCGGACCTAAATAAATCACAAATCACAACTACCAAAACTCGAACAAACTCCAATCCTCAAAACTAAAAAATAACCGCTGAAATGCACTGCTGCTCTTTCTTCTCAAATTCTTAAGAATATTAGAATAATGTCCCATCGCTAATTTGGTTTCGGGAGTGCCCGATGGGCAAGCCTTCCCTACTCACTTATTCACTTACTCGCTTCTCCCAGTCTAACGTCTATAGTCTAAGGTCTACAGTCTAAGTAAGGGGATCATTCGGGGAAGACAGTGATATTTTTGCAACGCTTTTTTAATATGAGATAACTTTCCACGCAGAAGGTGAGTACGAGAAGCAGGAGGAGCCTGGGCAGCAGGAGGATTCTTCGTAGAGAAAGGCGTAAGCCTCTTTTTAATCTTACTGCACGTTTTAAGAGTCTCCATCCCCTGCTTTGCAGGATACTATCCAGCTCCTCTTTCAGCCTTTTTTTCTCTTCTTCCAGAGCATTTATTCTCTTTTTGTCTTCTATCTCCACCACTTTTACCACTTCTTTTACCGGCGGAGTAAGTTTCTGCAGGGAGTTTACTGCTTCCCTGAGTTCTAAAAGGTTGCTTACTCTGTGTTCTTTTCCCTCTCTGAAGTTGGTTTCCTGTACCGGTATTCCCAGGTCCCAGGCCAGGCGCAGGAGTGTCTCTCCCCGTCTTTTTCTGGTCTGGTAATCGTTCCCATCCTCTGTCCACCACAGGTAATGCCAGTTGTCTTCCGGCAGATTTATCCCATAGTCCTTGTGGTGGGTATAAACATCGGTATCTTCTATCAGATGGAGCGTGTTTATTGATTTTATTTTGTCTATGTAACCTGCATTCCTTTCTATGAAGTCGTAGGTTTCGTAAAATTCTTTTTCCCCTTCTCCAGGAAAGCCTACGATGATAAATATTTCTACTACCATGCCTGCTTCTTTTGCCCAGCGGATTACTTTTTCTGCATCTTCTTCCGTGTAGAACTTCTTCATTCTTTTGAGCACTTTGCGGGACCCGCTCTCCACCCCGATCTGTAGTTTGTAGCATCCTGCTTTTCTCATCTTCTGGAGTAATTCCTGGCTCATGTCCCGGCGCGGGGCAATCTGTCCGCTCCACTCCACCTGGATGCCTTTCTTGAGGATAAGGTCGCATATCCCTTCTACCTGGGGGAGGTATCCATTGAGGATAGGGTCTACCACGGTGAATTTTTTCACCGCAAGTCTCTTAAAGTAATCTTCAATTCCTGCTACTACCCAGGGAGAATCATGGTAGCGGTAACGCTTCACCAGCCGTGGGTTCTTGCAGAAAGCACACTTCCCGATACAGCCCCTGCTCCATTCCAGGAAGAGTTCATCTCCCGGATATTCTTCTATCCTGAAGCCGTGGTAATCAGGGTAGGGGATAGAATCAAGGGGTGTTATGGGAGGACGGGGCAGGTAGGACCATTTCCCGGCACGGTAAATGGCTGCTCCCCTTACTCCGTCAATTTCCCGCCCTTCCTTGACCCTGCGCGCAATTTCTATCAGGGTTTCTTCCCCTTCGCCCACCACGTAGCATAGGATTTCCTCGCCTATCCTGTCTGCGAATATCTGCCTTGCCTGGGAAGTGGAGGCGGAAGGCCCTCCCAGTATTATGGGGAAGCGGGCACCTTTTTTTCGTAACCTTTTAATCAGGGAGATGGTTACCCTCTCTTTTCCATCCACCACGGAAATTCCCAGCAGGGAAGGGTTCTTACCCAGTATTTCTTCCGCACTCTTCTCCAGGAATTCTTCTATAATACTTTCTACCAGCGGGTAAGTCTCATCCCTTGCCCAGAAGTTTTTATTTTCTACGTGCCAGAGGAGCTTCCACTCCTGGCTTACTTTTTTGTAGAATTTTAGGTTAAGGTCCAGGCTTTCCACGGAAAAACCTTTCTCGCGGGCATAGCGGGAAAGAAAGGCCAGGGAAAGCGGAGGATTTTCCACCCCCCAGGGAGGAGGGTTAACCAGGAGAATATCCAGCCCGTTCTTTTTCCCCCGGCTGGAATCTTCCCTGCCAACCGCACGTTCCAGGCTATCCATTATCTCGGGGCCCTCATCGTATATCCCGGCGAAGCGGACCTTTATCCCCAGGTCCCGCGATAGCTCCAGCTCCAGTAGCTCCCGGGTTCTTCTCTTCCGGATTTCATAGGTATTCTCTCCGTTTAGGCCTTCCCAGTAGTAGCACCAATTTCCTCTGGGAAGTTTTATAGAGAACTTCTCCGGCGATTTTTCCAGCTCTATATCGGCATTTACATAGCAGGGATTTAAGCTGGATATCTCATCCACGTATTCCTTTATCGAGGCGAGCCTTTTCCTGGTAAGGGCAAAATCTTCTCGGTTTCACCCGGAAAGCCCACGATGAAATTTATGGAGGTTCCAATGCCTGCTTTTTTAGTATTCTTTAGCATTCCCTGAATATCCTCAAAAGTGTATTTCTTTCCCATCTTTTCAAGAACATTTTCTGAGAGACTTTCCACTCCGTAGGTTATCCAGTTAAGCCCGCTTTCCCTCAGTTTTTGCAAAAGAGGCAGGCTCATTTCCCTGCGGATAGTGCCCTGGACATTCCACTGGATATTTAGCTTAGCATTGATGAGGTATTCTGACAACTCTTCCAGCATCTTAAGACTTCCATTGAACATTAAGTCATTGCACTGGAATGTCCGGGTATTGAATTTCTCATGCATGGTTTTTATCTCCTGGAAAATATCATAAGCCGGCCGATACCGGTACTTACCCTGCCATATTTTCCAGTCATTGCAAAATGTGCACCTGTTCACGCATCCCCGGCTGAACAGGATGGGCAGGGTGTTCTGGCCGGTATAAAGCTCCAGGGGGAATTTCTCCCAGGCAGGAAAGGGAAGCCCGGCCAGGTTCTTTATTAAGGGACGATGAGAAGGAGTGGTATATTGCCCGTTCAGGTAAATTATTGCTCCCGGTACGGGATACATATTGCCTGACAGGTGGGAGTTTATTAGCCGGAAGGTAGTCTCTTCCCCTTCACCTATCACGAAGGCATCTACCACACCCGGTTCGGCAAAATAATTAGAGGATTTAAAAGAAATCATGAATCTTAATGGCATTGCAGGATCTTCATACAGGAAGGAACAGGATGGCCCGCCAAAGATGATGAATAAGTCGGGGTTTTTCTGCTTCAGTCTCTTTGCTACCTCTACAGAAAACAGTATATTTGCCCCGTAGAGGGAAAAGCCTATCACCCTGTAGCCTTTCTCTATGATTTTTTCTGTATAGTACTCTATATCTTCTGCAAAGTGTTCTTTGGTTTCTTTGAACAGGTCCTCCCAGGCCCAGAGATTATAATTTTCCATTTTCCAGAAGTTTTTCCTTTTAGAATCGCTCCGCACATAAGTTTCCAGGTTTATATCCAGCACATCCACGGGGATACCTTTGCTTTCTATGTAGGAGGATAGGTAACCTATCCCTAAAGGTGGGATAGAGACATCCCACATGGGACACATTACCAGGAGAATCCTGCCTTTTCCCTGGTTGGGGGAGGAGGTGCTATCCTGCAGGGTGCGGGGTAAATTTGTGGTGAAAATGTGCAGCCCATGTGTTTCTGCCTTCTCTATCAGTTGCTTAACTCGCTCTAACCTTATGCGGGGGGTATTATCCCTGTTTTTCGTAACCCAGTGAGTATCTATTTTGCCAGTATCTTCTGGCAGTAAAACATTGTATTTCTCCCGGTTTACCACCAGGTCTGAGCCCAGCGTAGCATTACACATATTAAGATTGGTAATTCCGCTTATGTTTTCTACGTTCCTTTCTATGAATTTTGCGGTTTTTGCGAAATCTTCCTCGGTTTCACCCGGAAAGCCCACGATGAAATTTACCTGGGTGTTAATTCCTGCCTTCCTGGTATCCTCCAGCACTTTTTCCGCCTCTTCCACGCTAAATTTTTTCTTCATCAGCTGGAGTACCCGGTTAGAGCCTGATTCTATGCCATAATTCAAAGTGATACAGCCTGCCTGCCTCATCTTGCGGAGCAAATGGTAAGTTAGAAATTTCCAGGGAATAGCCAGGGCAATCCATTCTACCCGGAAGGGAGCCGCTATCAGTAAATCGCATAACTTGTTAAGTTCTGCAGGATTTACATTTATTGCCTGGTCATTGAAATAGAATTTTTTAATACGGTTTTTCTGGTAGTGATACTCAATCTCTTTGTATATCTCCCCTGCCTGGCGGGTTCTCAGTTTCCCTATGTATCGCCAGTCATTGCAAAATGCGCATTTGAATATACAGCCGCGGTTCATTAACAGGCATACGGCATTATCCCGGTATTTTGCCAGGTCAAATCCCTGGTAAGTAAGAAGGGGCAGCTCCTGCAGGTTTTTTAATAACACAGGCTCTACCACTTCTTCCGGGTCATTTATAATCCCTTCTACACTTTTCTCCCCTTTTAGGAATTTGTAGAGTGCTTCTTCTCCCTCGCCTACCACAAAATAATCTATCAGCCCGGCCGGGAAGTTCCTTCTCTCCAGTACGTCGTATACTCCTCTCCCTCCGGCAATGAGTATTTTTTGGCTCTTCTCCTTTATTATTCTGGCTACTTCCCTGCTGAAGAACCGGTTTGGTGCATAAACCGAAAACCCTACCTTATCTGTGTTCTCTGCCATAATCCTTTCCGCCGCCCATTCTATTTCGCTCTCCAGTGAAGGTTTTATCTGGTTATAGAATGAATCTTCTTCCCACCACAAGTGCGAGTAATCCATCTCCCAGAGCTTTCTTCTTTCCGGCGGAACCCGGTGGTATAGCTCCACGTTTAAATCCAGCACCTTTGCGTTAATCCCCCTGCTTTGCAAGAAACTGCTGATAGAAGCCAGTGATAGGGGAGGAGTGTCTACTCCCCAGGCAGGAAGATTAACCAGGAGAATTTCTGAATTTTTCAATATTATTCTCTCCTTCTACCGGCTTTCTCACGAACTTTATTCAGGAGAGGTTCTTTTATATAGATTGATATATTCATGTCTTTCCCCCCTGCTTATAATATATTATATTAGTTTTGTAAAGTTTCGCAGGGTGGCTTTCTGGCTGGCTTCCCTGGTAGCAGTAAGGCGTATCCCATTCCCTGAGATAAACTTGGGAAGAGGCGTTAAACTTGCCGGGTAAACATTTCATCTATCTCTCCACAAAATCAAACAGGTTATACCTCTTGAGTAGTTCTATCATCATCATATTCTGGTCATGGTTATCGCAGGAATCACAGTATGCCTCGTAAAGAGGATTTCCGTATATAGTCAGGGGATTCTCCCTATGCATTATTAGTCCATCGTTTCTATACCTTCTGTAAATATCGGAGAACCACAAGTCCTTTAGTCCCCTGCCCTTTTTATCCAGGATTCCCACGGTTTTTGCCCCGCAGCACATGAATACTTCCCTCCTTAAATGAATAAAGGCAAAATGCCAGCCTACAAAGCATCCCTGGTGCAGCAAGCCTTCCCGGGACCAATCGCCCTTTTCTTCGTTATAGTGTTCCAGCTCAAATTCAATGAAAGAGTGAAATCCCAGGCCTATGCTCTCGCATAATACTTTTGCTTTCTTCAATAGATGCTTCACTTCATTCATCTCTTCCCTGGTCAGGTAAAGTTTATCCCGGCTGAAATCTTCCAGGTGCACCAATTGATACCACACCGAATCTGCTCCCAGCATCTTGGCATGCAGTGCCATATTAATAATTTCCCGGTAGTTGTACTTGCATATTGCATACAGGGCTACTATCTGGGGAAGGGATAGCTTGTGGGCTCTTTTCAGCTCTCTTAACTCCTGCACGTTCTTCTCTATCCTTCTCAAGAGCGAGGGTTTTACCCGGGGGCGAATTATCCGGAAAGATTCCTCCGAGGCAAAAGACAGGCTCACAGTAACACTGGTACAGGCACCTTCTATGAGATACTTGTTATACAAATCAAGCAACACCCCATTGGTAGAAAAATTAAATTTAAGCCCCATATCTTTTATCAGGTTAATTATCCTGAGAAAGTCGGGATGCAGTGTGGGTTCTCCTCCTCCCACCAGGAGTACCGCTTCCAGGTCCATCTCCTTTGCCTCGGAGAGCACATTTTCCACGGTAGCGAAGTCCAGGAAACCAAAGAGTTCGGGATGCTTTCCCTCCCAGTACTTCTTGTTCCAGGGTGAAAATCTCCTGCAGTATACACAATCCAGATTACAGCGGCCGGCTAAATCAAACAATATATACCTGGGACCGGTGAAAACGTCTTTGCATACCGGACCCAGCGCCAGCAGGAAATCTTTCTCCTGGAAATCTCCCCTCGCCTGGCACTCTTCCATCACCGTCAAGAGCTCCTCCAGGCGGGGATCCACTATTCTAAACTCTATGCCTTCCTGCTTAACCTTTGCGTTTATTTCACGCAGGTATTTATAAAATCTTTCCTTTATCCTGCCTATAGGTTTAATGGCAAACTCGGGGAAGCTACTCTTCTTGCTTCCCCTTGCTTTTTCAATAAGCCCGTATATCTTGTGCAGGCGGTGGAAATTAGTTCTTCTCACTCCCACCACGGTGTGGTAAGTGGCCTTCTGGGAGGAAAGCTTTTTCAGTTTATCCACCTGCTTGAAAAAATCGTTCTCGTCCAGCTCCACTCCCCAGCGGTGCACTTCGGAAGTATCTCCGCAGAGATAGATACAGGGTATCTCCAGGGAAAGGGAAGAAGGTAATTTCCTCTCTTCCGGGTCTTCGTATTTACCAATTACGTCCAGATGCTTATACTCCTCGTACTTTATCAGGTCTGGATACTCCTGGATGCCAGCGGAGGTCATCTCTCTTATTTCCGGCGGCAGAATAACTTTGCCCGGCTTATAATCAACCTTTTCCTCTTCCTTAACCATGTCTCTTACCACCTCGTTCCACCTCTTCCAGTGCAGCGGGAAATAGCAGTTAATCAGGAAATGGCAGTTTTCCCGGCAGAAAGCAGCTTTCTTCCGTACCGCAGGGAATCTCTCCCGGTACACTCTTACCGGGTCATCGTCCTTAATATTGCCCACTTTGCCCTCCGCGATACATCCAATAATATCTCCCCGCGAGGAGACAGAAAAGTTGAAGGTACCTGCCGGACACCGGATATTTAGATTCCCCAGCGGGTTTAAAAAATAATTTTTAAATTTCTCAAATTGCAAGGGGTGATTGGCTATTTTTGCTCCTTCTCGAGCTCTTCTTGAGAGATAATCCATCACTCGGATTATAGTCTCTTCCTCTTTGGGCCAGAGAGGATCATCTCGCCACCAGTCCTTTCCCTGGTAAATACTAAGCTGGTTGTAAGCCTGGAAGTTTATCCCGTCCACGGGCAGTTCCTTCAGGACCCACTCGGTAAATTCGGGCAGATGTGCAATGTTTTCCCCGCAAATGAGCGTGGAAACCCCCAGGCTTATCTCAGGATTTAACTGCTTTAACAGAGAAATAGCCGCCGTCGCCTTTTCAAACAAGGTAGGCATCCCCCGCATCTGGTTGTGCTTTTCGGGGAAATCATCCAGGGAAAAATCTATGTGGTTTACTCCTGCCTCCAAAATCCTCCGGCAGTTCTCCCGGGTAAAAAGACTGCCATTGGTAACCACCACCGTGTGGATATCCAGCCGGCGGAGGCCTTCTATCACTCTAAAAATATCTCCGTATAGCAGAGGCTCGCCTCCACCAATACACAGGAAATCAATCGGGGCCAGCTCTTTTATCCTTTTTGCTGTCTCTATCCAGGTTTCCGCGGGTAAATTCTCCTTCTCCGGGTGGGGATTTCTCCAGCAATGGCAGAAAATGCAGCGTGCATTACACCTCTCAGTAATCTGGAAATCTACCTGGATAAAAGGTGGCTTCTTCATTTTAGCTATCTAAACCGGAGATATATTTAACCTCGAAAGGAAACTTTGCCTCCAG
>JAADFP010000073.1 GCA_013152825.1 Caldisericota bacterium
CAATGTGCTTAACGGAATTGCTTACGATGCACAAAACGACCGGTTGTTCGTAACCGGTAAATTCTGGCCCCGGCTTTTCGAAATTGAGCTTGTCCCTCGAAACACGAAGGAGTGACCTTAGACTTTAGACCGTAGACTATAGACCTTAGGTTGGTTCAGAGATGGGCAGGTTAGTAGCGAGTAGATAGTAGTGCCCGCCTGCTTCCTCCCGACGGATATCGGGATAGGGAGCGAGCAGGAGCAGGAATGACAAAAGAAATGCAGATACACGATACAAGATTCAGGATACAGGATACTTATCCGTCCTCCCCATTTATAGCAGGAGTATTTGGCGTTTATCCTGGAGGAATTCTGCTAACCATACATTCCATAATTCTCTAAGATAGGGTAAACTATTCACCATTATGCTTATACTAACTAATCATTGCCAGTGCAATATTCGGTCTGAGTATTGGTTTATACGACTTCCTTCTGCCTTTTTACCTGGATACCCTGAAAATTTCTTACGGGAATATGGGGGTAATTTTCTCTTTTTCTGCCATATTTTTATTCTTCATAAGGATTTATGCTGGCCAGATTTCAGATTTTATTGGGAGAAAGCATTTCTTTTCTCTTTCACTCCTGCTTTCCGCTTTTAGCAACCTCTTCACTCCATTTTTCTCCACGGTGGCACCTCAAATACTGCTCCGTTCCCTGAGAGAAACCTCGCGAGCTATTAAGGAGACAATACAGCAAGTACTGGTTTTTGAGCAATGGAAAGACAAATTCCGCCATCTCATTGCCTGGACAGTGGGGTCTGATTTCACTTTCCAGGGATTTGGGGTAATCCTGGGAGGGTTTTTACTGGTAAGAACAGGCTACAAATTCCCCTTTATTTTAATAGGGATAATTACATTACTCACTACATTATTATTCATCTTCAGGTTTGAAGAGAAATTTACTCCCTCCCACTCTTCTCCTTTTTCCTGGACAGCTCCCTTTAAGCATCGCCTGCCCCGCCCCCTGATTCTTATTACTATATCAGGTTTTATCCTTATGATAGGAGTAAGTGCAAGCCATTCTTTTATTCTACCCCTCTTTTTCTACCACAAGTTTTCCGTATCACCCAGCTGGGTCGCACTTATCCTGGCTTTTCACAGGTTCAGCCTGGGAATTCCCATGATCCTGTCGGGAAAAATAGTTAAATGGAACTTGAAAGCCACCACTATTATATTCATCTTTTTGCAAGGGGTAACCATCTCGCTTACCGCAGTACCTTCTAATTTCCTTCTGGCTTCAATTGTATGGCTTACCCACGACCTGGTGGGAGCAAGTTTCTGGGTGCCTGCCCGCAATACACTTATCCAACATTATGCCCGGGACGGAAAGAGAGGGCTGGAGGTAGCCATAGTGATGTCTCTGAGTGGGCTGGGATGGATTCTGGGGCCTTTAATCGCGGGGGTGGTGAGTAAGTATTCCATAAATTATCCTTTTATTATAAGTGGTATAATAATTTCTCTATCAGTAATACCACTATTCTGGTTAGAAAGGGGTAAATAATGAGAAAAATTTTCTTCCTCTCCATTCTCCTCCTTGCAATCTTATACTCTTCCCTTTACTCTGCCGAAACACTCCAACTGCAAAATGGGCTACAGGTAATCTGGGAGAAACAGGAATCATCCCTGGTGCACATAGAACTCTGGGTAAAAGCAGGGAGTATATTTGAGAAAAATCTTTATGGAAGCGGCATATCCCACTTTGTGGAACACATGATATTTAAAGGAACAGAGACAAAAGCCGTGGGAGAGATAGCTAAAAAGGTATCTCAACTGGGAGGAGATATAGCTGCTTATACCTCCTTTGACCATACTGCATACCAGATTACTGTGCCCCGCGATAACCTCGCTCCTGCTTTAAACATACTGGCCAGGGCAGTGTACCAGCCTGCCTTTGAAGAAAAGGAGCTTGAGAAAGAAAGAAAAGTTATCATAAAAGAAATGGAAATGAACCAGGACAACCCGGATAGGGTGCTGAGCCGTTACTTCTTTGAAAGATTCTTTTCCTATGCTCCCTATCGCTTTCCCGTGATTGGGTATAAAGACTCTTTTCTAAAAATCTCCCGTCAGGACCTCATCAACTACCATAAAAAAATGTACGTGCCAGGTAATTCCCTGATAGTAATCTGTGGAGGCATAGATGAAAACAAGATTCCTTCTCTAATTAAAAAAACCTTCGGCTCCCTGCCTGCTTCCCCTATTCCCGTGTTTGCCATTCCTTCCGAGCCTTACCTGAAAGGAAAGAGAGAATTTATTTACCGCCGGGAGATAAGCCTGGCCAGGGAAACAATAGGCTTTCCTATTCCCGGGTTTGGCGAAAAGGATACTTTTGCCCTGGATTTACTCTCCTCCCTGCTCTCAGACGGCAGGAGCAGTCTCTTAGTCAGAAAACTCAAGGAAGATAAAAACCTGGTTGATTCCATTTCCACTTTTTCCTATACCCCCTTGCGGGAAGGTATATTTGCCATCGAGATAACCTGCGAGGCAAAAAACCTCAAAAGAGCAGAAAAAATGCTCTGGGATGAGCTAAACAATCTTTCCCGGAACATCACTGAAAAAGCAATAGAAAGAGCCAAAAACCGCATAGAAATGGGCATCTTAAAATCCCGGGAATCGGTAGAAGGCAGGGCCAGCATGCTTATCTCCGACTATTTTTACTCCGGCAACCTTAACTATTCTCGCTTTTACCTTGCCTCAATCAAAAATTTAAAAAAAGAAGACCTTCTGCGTGTAGCCAGAAAATACCTGAGGGAAGACAACTACACCAAGGTCTTACTTCTCCCCGCTTCCTACCCAATAGAAAAGCAGGAAAATAGAATTGAAAAGCAAACAGTGAAAAAAATAACCTTCCCCTCCGGCGTGCGAGGAATATTTATCCATAAAGATGTCCCCTACGTAAACTTGCGAGTGGTCATGGGAGGCGGAGTAAAATGGGAAACAGAAAAGAATAATGGGATATCCAAAATTATATCCATCTTGCTTTTAAAAGGGAAGAAAGCCCAAAAGTGGATAGATAAAATAGAAGCAGCAGGAGGTGAAATCTCTACCTATTCAGGTAATAACTCGCTGGGGATTTCCATTACTTTACCCCACCAATATCTCACCCTGGGATTAAGGGCTATTACAGATCTCATTCTCCGGCCCCAGTTTTCTCCCGAGACCATAGAAAAAGCAAAAACAGACCTTTTACGCAGTATAAGCATGCGAAAGGAAACCCCTTTTCGCTATGCCTTTTATCGCCTGAGGAAAAACTTCTTCTCTTCCTCCCCCTACTCTCTTGCTCCAGAGGGTGAAATAAAATCAGTAAAAAGTTTAACCCGGGAAGAAATCAAAAACTTTTACTTTTCCCGGCTCCTCACCAGTAATAATACAATCGTAGGAATTGGCGGAAAATTCCAGGAAAAGAAAGCCGTGGAATTCCTGGAAAGAAGATTTGCTCGCCTAAAGAAAGGGAGCGTGGTAAAAAGAGAAAATTTAAAATTCACCCGCAGGAAAAAAGAAGATAAAGCCGACTTTGCAGAATCAGTAGTTTTTCTGGCCTTCCCTATTCCTCCCTTAAACTCACCCGACCTCTACTCCATAGAAATCCTGCAAACCTATCTCTCTGACCAGGCTTCCCCTCTTTTCTATCACCTAAGAGATGAAAAAGCCCTCGGCTACCTGGTAGGAAGCTTTACTTTCCAGGGCTGGGACGAAGGAATGTTAGTATTTTACCTTTTCACCGGCAAACACAAACTACAGGAGGCAGAGCAGGGACTCTGGGAAGAGATAACAAAATTAAGAAAGAAAGGCATCCCTGAAAAGGAATTAGCCTCGCTGAAAAGCAAATTAATCAGGCAGAAAAGCGAGGGGATAGAAACAGTAGACTCCCTTCTTTTCTCCTCCATGCTTTACGAACTTTATGGCCTGGGCTATCTTCTCCCCTTGCAGTGGGAAGAAAAAATTAAAAAGGTCACCCTATCAGACATTCAGAAAACCATAAAAAAATACATCCAGCCCCAGACCTCCTTCACCTACATTCTGGAAGGACAAGAAACACCAAGCAGTAAACAGTGAACATTTAGTTTTCGGGCTGGGGGTTTTACTATTTTCAACCGGCATCAGTATAGGCAGTGCGGCGTCGGTGTAAATCAGAAATTAAAAGAGCAGGATAGAAATATATCCCACTTCCAGTAAGAAATTTACTTTCTCTTTCCCCTTTTTCCTGCAATGCCTCCATTAAAGCTTCGAAGGACGAAGCCCCATCCTGCCATCTCACATCCACCGAAGTCCTCCCTTTGCAGGACGTAGGTGGACAATTCCTTATAGGTAGTCTAAAAAGTTGGGCAGACTGTCTTCCGAAGTGGTACGCGAACCCTGGCGAAATATTGAAGCATTTTATTACTTCTTAGCGGAGAAGAGATGAGTTATCCAACAATAACAAAGATTACTACTGCTATGCCTAATATCAATAGACTAAGAAAAGGGGTAAAAATAAATGTTGATATTCCAATCAATGCAAGGGAAAGACTTATTATGCGTAAAAATACTTTAGGAAGCCACCTTCCAATTATTTCCCCAGCACTTTCCTCTCGCTCAAGTTTTTCATGTATTCTGCTTGCTTCGGCTCGTTCAGCCCACCTGGTAATCTCCGGGAAAGGATCTCTCTCCTCAAGAGGCTTTCTTCTGAACATGTCTTTTTATAGCACCCCCACAGGAGGTTGTCAAGCATGGAGGATAAGTTGTTATCCCCCCCACACAAAAAGAAGCACTGATAGCCCGACAAGAATCAAGCTTAGCGGGAAAAGAAGAGGGTTGACAATAAATATGCCGATTGCTGCCGCAATAAAAAGGGAGTCAGCTATGAGGATAAAAACACGTCTTATTACATTATCCAGTGCTTTGTCTATTTTTTCTGCTCTTGCTTTCTCCTCTCTCGTAGGCTCATCCCCCAGCCACTTTGAAAATGTGGGGAATACACTTTTCCACAGACTCATGCCTTTTTATAGCACCTCAAAAGGAGGTTGTCAAGCATGACTGACAGAGAAATAGCCCTGCTGATAAAAGCCTACAACCAGACCAAGCCCGGCATGGAACAAACAGAGAGAAGCATAAAAACATTTATCAAGAGAGTAGAAGCCTCTTTTGGCCAGATGTGGAAAAGGCTGCGCAGAATGTCTATTGTAGGGATAAGTGCGGCCGTGGGCTTGGGCTATGTCTTAGACAAAAACATCGAAAGCGCCCTTGTTTACGATGTAGCAAGATACAATGCCTCATAGGTATTTTAAAATGTTATCTTCCCAACTGACAGGCAAAAATACCTACTTACTGGATGTATTGGAAGTCATAGATGACGAACTGGGGAATGCTAATAGCCAGGGAGGGTTGAAATTAAACCAGCAATTGCCACAACAAGCATTATTGCTCCTATTATTATTGCCGGAACACTCCAGAAATCGACGTGTGACTGTTTAGTCGGCTTAAATAGGACAAAAATTCCCCAACCCAACGCTAAGACCCCCGCTATACCTGAATATACTATATCCGCTATGCCCATGCAAAATTTTAGCCATATAAGGAGGTATTGTCAAATATCGCGCGATGATCTAAACCTGGCCATTACATTATATTAAGCCTGAAAAGCAAAACCCCGCATGGTTTTCGTGCAGTCCACTCTTCCATTAAAAGCTTCTCCCGCGTAGCAGTTTCTACCATGAAAAACTGCCAGTACTATTAACAGAGCCTTCAAAGATGCTTTTAGAATCCGGTTTAATTTCTTATAGGTAGTCCCCTCCTTCGCCAAGGCTTCGGAGGATAAAAACCCACTCTACCAATTACATCCACCGAAGTCCTGCTCTTTGCAGGACGTAGGTGGACAATT
>JAADFP010000074.1 GCA_013152825.1 Caldisericota bacterium
GGGCAATACCGGTGTTTAGCGCACAACCTCCGGTATGTAGCTGCATATCATCTACCAGTGCCAGCCCGCTTTTCCCCGGCAATTCTACGACGGGACGGGCTATTACATCTGCTACCAGTATACCCAGACATAAAACATCCATAATCTTTTCCTTAATTAATTAAACCTTTCCATAATATAATCCATGCTGGTAGATATCTTGTAAACCTGGGCTTCTGGGTAAGATTTGTAAGGAAAGAATTCTGCTATTAGAAAGTCTTCATACTCTATCTCTTTCAATGCTTTAATCACTTCAGCCCAGTTTACGTCTCCTTCCAGAAGTGAAACAAAACCGTCAAGATTTCCCACGCTCAGGCGAAAATAGGCGAAAATCTTTGAGGTGCACTTTTTTTATTTTGTCTCTGAGTACCCTTATCCAGTCTTCCGGGAACCCGGTGAGCAGAACGTTTCCCACGTCAAAATAGGCACCCAGGTAGGGTGAGCCGAACTCTGCGATAAAATCCCTGAATTCCAGGGGAGAGAGGAGCATTCTATTCCACACGTTCTCTATCCCGATATTGACCTGTAACTCTTCTGCTTTTCCTACTACTCTTTCCAGGGATTCCCGTGCTCTCTGCAAAGCTAGTGCGTAGGGGACAATTTCTGAACCAGGTACCCAGGGGATATTGACGGCTCCGGGGACCACCAGGATGGTATCGGCTCCCAGCACTTTTGCTATTTCAAGCATGCGTACAATTATTCTCTCCCCTTCTTTTCTCTTCTTGTTATCAGAAGAGGTGAGGAGATATTCCCAGAAAAGTCCTGTGGCCAAGCTGGAAATAGATAACCCTTTTTTCTCTACTTCTTTCCTTATCTTCTCCAGGTTTTCTTCTTTTTCCTCCGGTGCTATCCTTCCCTTCTCCACTACCAGCTCAATTCCTTCGAACCCGGCATCTTTTACCAGATCCAGGCATTTCCCCAGCGGGTAATCATTGGGAAATGCCCAGATATTTATAGATTTTTTCATTTTGCCATTTATATTATTTTGTTTAATGTTATTCTCCTGTAGAGGATTCATCCTCCGCCAGTGTAGGGAATAACGCTCTTACCCCGGGGAGAGGTAAGGTAGATGCCTTCATCGGTTACCGTCTTTACCTGGAATGTACCTACCCAGTCGCCTTCTTTCACAAATCGGGTATCTCCCGTTTCTTCATTTAGAATCATTGCGGCCATGCCTTTTTCAAAAGTGACTTTGCCCACGTATTTCCATTCAGAAGGTGGTCTTAATATTCTTTCTACTACTGAGATACTGCCTGAATAGCGTATTTCTGGATAGACCTTGCTTCTGATACTGAAGTTAGTGTCAGAAAGCTTCTGGTAGGTCCATTTATCCTTATCCAGGAGGAAAGGAGAGAGATCAGCAGGCAGTTCGCCTTCCTGCTGAACGTAGTTGTAAATTTGAAATATGATGAGCACCATCTGCTGCTGAAAATATTTGTGGTCCCACTCATCTGCCTGGCTGGAGATTCTGTTTTGCAGAGAGGAGATAAGGTTATTCAGCTCTGTAATTCTCTCTTTCAATTCGCTGTTCTTCTTCTCTATTTCAGAAAGTTTACTGGCAAAATTGTAGATATCCCCTGCTTTTTCCCGTAAAATCTTTTCCGCCTCTGTGGCAACCTTTTGGGAAATTTCCTTTTCGTCTAACTGCTTTTTTTCAGGAATAGGACGAGAGCAGGAAGCCAGAAAAATAAGCAGGAAGCCAGAAATAATTAGTACGGGAAGAACTTTTACCCTTTTTCTATTATTCATTTTTTCCCTCCGGAGGAATAATATGGATATCTCTTTGAGGAAAGGGTATCTCAACCCCTTCACTTGCGAATCTTCTGTCTATCTCCATATTTATTTCATCAATTATCTTGAATTTATCCTGGTAATTCTCTATCCAGTACACAATTAAAAGATTTAATGAAGAATCACCGAACTCTGTGAAGAATACCTGGGGTGGGGGATCATTTAGTACATCCGGGTTGCGGCTCAAAATTTCCTGCAATATTTTCTTTACTTTCTTCAGGTCAGAACCGTAAGCAACTCCCAGAGGTGTTCTAATCTTAAAACGGGGAGTGGGATAGGAGTAATTAACCAACTGTGCCTTGGTAACTTCACTGTTTGGAATAACTATAATATTGTGATCAAAAGAAAGTATTTTTGTGCTTCTTAATCCTATATCTACCACATCACCTATCTCACCCGAAGGAAGCTGCACCCTGTCTCCCAGGCGGAAGGGCTTGTCTATCATGATGGTAAATCCTGAGATAAGGTTGGCCAGGGTTTCCTGGGCAGCAAAAGCCACGGCTAAGGAGGCAATGCCTGCGGTAGCCAGAAACCCGGTAATATTTACCTTGAAATGGGAAAGAATTATGGTAGCTGCAATAAAGAAAATGAGAATTTTCAGGAGGCGATTAAGAAGGGGTAAAAACTCTTCGTCCAGGCGTGTCTCAGTCCTGGGGGCAATTTTTTCTAAATACCAATTTATAAAGACGTTGAAAACAATGTAGGTAAGGTAGCTTATAAGTAGAACGGTGGCAGAATAGAAAACCCCAGAAATAAACTTTAGCCCTACAGATTTTCCCAGCTCAGGGAAGACGAGCAATCTTTGAAAAACCAGGTAAAAACCAATTATTAATACGGAGTAGTAAACGGGCATGCGGGAGCTTTTAAGAATTAAGGAAGGAATTCCGGAGGGAGCATGGGTAGAAAGCTTGCTCCAGAGGCGCAATAGTAACTGGGCAGCTATTACAATAAGAAAGGAATAGATAAAGGTAAACAGGACCTGGCGTTGTATTTCACTCATAAAAGCGCGCCTGGAGGGATTCGAACCCCCGACCCTCGGATTAGAAGTCCGATGCTCTATCCAACTGAGCTACAGGCGCTAAGGCCAAAAGGCCTTTCCCCCCTTTAAATTATACCTATTTCTTATTGCCGTTGCAATTTATAGTTTAGCTCTTTTGTTGAGGTAGGAGAGGAGAAAAATATCCAGGGGGTGGGATATATCAGTTTTTACATATTCTACCCGGCTTTCAGAAAAGACTTTCCTGTACTGATAGATAAACGAATCGAGCTTAGCCCAGTATTCTTCTCGCACCAGATGAGGGTTAAGAAATATGCGTTCTCCTGTCTCCAGGTCTAAAAATTCTCCCAGATCGCGGAAATCAAAGCTTATCTCGTAGGGGTCCAGTATGTGGAAAACAATCACCTCGTGTTTTCTGTGCCTGAAGTGGCGGATTGCCTTGATAACTTCCTCGGGTTCGTCGAATAAATCTGAAATTACTATTATAAGCCCTCTTCTTTTTATGTTTTCTGCCAGGGCATGAAAAATTTTGCTTAAGCAAGTTTTGTTCTCTGCCTTTGTTTCTTCCAGGACCTCGAGAATTCTATGAAGATGGCGTGTGGTGCTTTTGGGGGGCAAGTACTGCGATATGTCCTCGTTGAAAGTGAGGAGTCCTACAGCGTCTTTCTGTTTTGTAAGCAGGTAAGAAAGAGAGGCAGCAAGAAACTTGGCATAATCCATCTTGCTTACCTCTCCTGAACCAAAGATCATGGAACGAGAGGTATCCAGAAGGATGTAACACTTTAAGTTTGTCTCTTCCTGGAATCTTTTGAGATAATATCTGTCCGTACGGGCAAAAACTTTCCAGTCTAAATATTTAAGATCGTCTCCTGGAGTATAAATCTTATGTTCGGTAAATTCGATGCTGAAACCCTGGTGAGGACTGCGGTGAAGGCCGCTTATAAACCCTTCTACTACCAGCTTAGCAATCAGGTTGAGACGGGAGATTTTGCTGAGAAGTAAAGGATCAATAAACCTTCTTCCCTGCAATATATCGCGCCTCCTATTTCAATTCTTCCGGCAGTCGGCTGTCCCGACATACCTGCACTCTACGGTCTAATGTCTTAAGTCTATAGGCTACTATAGTCTTCCTGTCTTGCTCACACTTCTTCCGGGTGGGCAATGCGTCCTTTTATAGCGGAGGCAGCGGCTACTGCCGGGGAGGCAAGATATACTTCACTTTCCGGGTGTCCCATTCTACCGATGAAATTCCGGTTTGTGGTGGCTACACACCTCTCTCCCCTGGCCAGGATTCCCATATGCCCTCCCAGGCACGGCCCGCAGGTAGGAGGAGAGACCACTCCCCCGGCTTCTACGAATATCTCAAGCCACCCTTTGGTCAAAGCCTCCAGATAAATTTTTTGTGTGGCAGGGATGATTATAAGCCTTACTTCCGGATGGACCTTCTTTCCTCGTAGAATTTCGGCAGCTATCTTCAAGTCTTCAATTCTTCCGTTGGTGCAGGAGCCTATAACTACCTGGTCAATTTTGATATGCGTGGAATCTTTTACTTTTTGCACATTTGAGGGAAGATGGGGAAAAGCGACTAAAGGCTCAATTTTCCCGGCATCGAATTCCAGTATTCTTTCGTATTCGGCCTCCTTATCGCTGTAATATAAGACAAAAGGTCTCTTGCGCGTATTTACCTGGTCTATGAACTGCCTGGTTTTATCATCAGGAGCAATAATACCGTTTTTTGCTCCTGCTTCAATAGCCATATTGCAGATAGTAAGTCTGCCTTCTATGGATATGTTGCCTATTGCTTCTCCGCTAATTTCCAGGGATTTGTAGTTAGCTCCGTTTACCCCCAGCTTGCTGATAAGAAAGAGAATAATATCCTTGGCACTTACCCATGGCTTAAGGTTTCCATAGAAAATTACCTTTATGCTCTCAGGAACTCTCAGCCAGATTTTTCCGGTAAGCATGGCAAAAGCAAGGTCTGTGCTACCTACACCGGTTGAAAAAGCCCCCAGGGCTCCATAGGTGCAGGTATGAGAATCAGCTCCCACTATGAGTTCACCCGGGAGAACCAGGCCTTCTTCGGGGAGAAGAGCATGTTCCACTCCCACTTTGCCTACTTCGTAGTAATGTTCTATCTGGAATTTTCGGGCAAATTCTCGTAGTGTCTTGCATTGTTCTGCGGAAGCTATATCTTTATTTGGCGTGAAGTGGTCAGGCACAAGGGCGATCTTCCTGGTATCAAAGACCTTCTGCTCGTTTAGCTCCCGTATTTTCTTAATGGACAAAGGAGCAGTAATATCATTTCCCAGGGCCAGGTCGATATCTGCCAGGATAAAATCTCCCGGGGAAACTTCCTTTTTGCCGCTATGAGCAGCTAGTATTTTTTCCGTAATAGTTTGTGGTTTATTCTTCATATTGTTCAAAGGAAATTATCTCCTCCATCTTTTTCCGGGGAGTTTTCCATCTCTTCTCTTTTAAAGGATAGCCTACGGGAATTACTGCTACTACCTGAACCTCTTCGGGTATGCGCAGCAATCTTTTCAGGCGTCGGTTATCAAATGCTCCTATCCAGCATGTGCCTAAACCTTCATTCTCTGCAGCCAGAACCAGGTGTTCTACGGCAATAGCTACATCCACCAGGGTACTGGAAGTGTAACCTCCTACGCGGGAAGGTGTGGGTAAGCCGCAGGCTACGATCACCACCGGTGCTTCTCCCACGAAACTTTGTCCCATACAAAGTTCGGCAATCTGCCTTTTCTTTTCCTCTTCTCTTACCAGGATAAATTTCCAGGGCTGGAAATTATTTGCCGAGGGAGCAGCACGTGCTGCTTCCAGTATCCGGGAAAGAACTTCATCAGGTACCGGATCCAGCCGGAAACTTCTGACACTACTCCTATTTTTTATAACTTCGGTAAATTCCATAACCAGGCTAATTTTACCTTACTTGCTGCATAATTCCAAGCCATCTCTTTGACCCGAAATACCTTTATTGGAGTAAACGGTAAGCAGTGAAT
>JAADFP010000075.1 GCA_013152825.1 Caldisericota bacterium
TTCACTGCTTTTTCTATTCTCTCCACCACTGAATCCACATCCAGGCCAAATTTCCGGTAGAGGTCAGAAGGAGCAGAGGATTCGCCGTAGGAGTTTACTCCCAGCTTAATAAATTTCACTCTTGCTCCCTTCTCTGCTATCTTTTCTCCAACTATGCTGCCTAACCCTGTCCCAATATGGTGGTCTTCGTAGGTAAGGATGAGCCCTGTGGAAATAGCTTTTTCCAGAGCTTCCTCATCGAGAGCAAGAGGGGAAGAAATGTTCCAGAGCTGTACATCTATGCCTTTCTGGCGTAAGGTTTCCCATATTTGCACCGCTGAAGTTACCAGGGTACCATAGGTAAGAATAGCTCCCTGCGTTCCTTCTCTTAATTGATCTGCTTTGCCATATTCAAATCGATAGTCCCCGGCAAAAAACGGGGTCCCGTCTTCTTTCAGGACAACTGATAACTTAGATCTGCCCATGACCACCATGTAATTCCCTTTGCGGGGGAGTATGTACCTGATTACTCTGTCTGTCTGGTTGGGATCAGCAGGAATGATAACCCGGTAGCCAAAGAGGTTTTTCATTGCCCCGATGTAATCTATGCACTGGTGAGTCTTTCCGTCCTGTCCCACGTCCAGGCCGCAATGAGTGCAAACCAGCTTCAGGTTGGTATGATTCATATCATTTAAGCCGGTGCTGGTTGAATGTTTCATCCACTCCGAATACGCCAAAATCGGAGAAGACTGCCACCACTCCCTGGGTAGAAGCTGCACCTGATAGGGTAGCCGTAGAATGTTCCTGCACCCCGCATTCAAAGAAGTTTTCCGGGCAACTATCCAGGCAGTAGGAAGTTTTCACTGAGGAAGCCAGGTCACAGTCAAAGACAATAAGCGGTGAGCTGTCTTTTTTGTCCTTGTTTATCCGGCCAATATCAGCGAGGGCTTTGCCAAAGGCACTTCTGTTATCTGTTTTCTCTTCCTTTTTGTAAGTAAAGGGAGTGCCTGTGTCCAGGTGGTACTCTATCTCTTCTCCTCTCAGCTCTACGGTACAGCGGTAATTTTTCCTCAGTTCTTCATATTTTTTCAGTTCGTTTTCCAGTCCCAGTTCCTGCATGGCATTTATGTACTCTTCTTCTGTCAGAGGCTTACCATGGTACTCCCACTTGTCTTCCATGAAGGAAACCCCCTTGCCGATAACTGTGCGGGCAATGATTGCCACGGGTTCTTCTTCACTGCTTATTGCTTCCCTTAATCCCTGATAGATAGAGAGGTAGTCATGTCCATCTACTTCAATAACCTTCCAGCCATCGCTTTCGTAGTTTCCTTTTATGTTCTGGGGCATTACCTCGTGCACGTAACCGGAAATCTGGATATCATTGTAATCTATGAGCCCTACTAAGTTTCCCAGTTTGAATTTTTTTGCTATTCTCCTGGCTTCTGCAATTTGTCCTTTTGCCTGCTCTCCATCACTCATTACCACAAAAGTCAGCCAATCTTCTTTCTTTACCCGGGCAGCAATAGCCATACCGCAGCCGGCGGAAAGCCCCTGCCCCAGGTTACCGGTAGACCACTCTATGCCAGGGAGCTCCCTTATTACATGGCCTTCAAAGGGAGTATCTATCCGCCTGAATCCGCTTATGGCTTCATCTACATTAAAAAACCCCAATCTTCCCAGAACAGAGTAAACCGCGGGTGAAATGTGGCCATGGGAAACGATAATCCTGTCCCGCAAGGGGCTGAAAGGTTGAGAAGGATAAACGCGGGCATAGGAGTAAAGCGTGATAAGAAGGTCTATGGTAGACATGGATCCGCCTGGATGACCCGATTTTGCCAGGGTGGTCATGGTAATAATATCTCCCCGGCACCTCCTTCCCAATTCTTTTAGGCGGTTCAATTCTTCCGGGGAAAG
Organism: Caldisericota bacterium; assembly: GCA_013152825.1. Lineage (GTDB taxonomy): Bacteria > CAIJMQ01 > CAIJMQ01 > JAADFP01 > JAADFP01 > JAADFP01. The sequence goes on from JAADFP010000075.1 coordinate 1,894, forward strand.
AGTAGGAGCAGCAAATCTTTCTTCACTCATGGATACCTCCTGAATTAGTTATTAGTGGCCAGTCATCAGTTTTTTAGTTGCCAATTCTACCTACTGATGGATATCTAAACTATAAATCACTGTCAAATTCCAAATCTAAAATTGTAATGTCCAAAACTTTCTCCCAGGGTACCAGGTAACCAACTCACTACCGGCTACCGGTAATCGGTTGCGGTTGCGTAGCGGGAAACGTTTTTCGTCGTCCGGCCACCGTCTCCCACCCCGCCTTATTTTTGCCTCCTGTATCATCTGCTCTCCTTTATCATTCCCGCCTGTCCCGATTTACATCGGGGCGGAAGCGGGAATCCACATCAGAAGTACACACATAATATTGCTTTTCCATGCTTTATTTTCCTGGATACCCGCTTTCGCGGGTATGACAGGCGAGCGGGTATCCTGTATCTTGCATCATGCATCTGGGCTCCCCCCCTTCCCTCACTACTACCTACCCGCTACTAACTACTTCCCCCAGCCTAAGGTCCCGTCTTCTATTCTTTTCCTACCTGCATGGATGCCCAGTGCTCGTACAATTTCCACCGGCTTGCCACATCTTCCTTGGCAAGTTTTAGCAGGCGTTTGGCTGCCTCGGGGTTGCTCTTGAGAAGCATCTGGTAGCGGGTTTCCTTGTAAACGTATTCTTCCAGAGGTAAGGAAGGCGGCTTGGAATCCAGCTGGAGGGGATTTTTGCCTTCTTTAAGAAGATTCGGATTATAGCGCAGCAGGGGCCAGCAACCAGCATTTACAGCAGCCTTTTGCTGTTCCAGGCCATGCACCAGGTTATAGCCATGCGCTATGCAGTGGCTGTAAGCTATGATGATAGAAGGACCCGGGTAAGCCTCAGCTTCCAGGAACGCTTTTACGGTCTGTGCCTCACTGGCACCCATGGCTACCCGTGCCACGTAGACATTCCCATACACCATCGCCATCATAGCCAGGTCTTTCTTGGCGTTGGGCTTGCCGCCTGCGGCGAACTTTGCCACCGCTCCCAGGGGAGTTGCCTTGGACATTTGTCCACCAGTATTTGAGTAGACTTCTGTATCCAGCACCAGGATGTTAACATCACGTCCCAGGGAAAGTACATCCAGACCACCGTAGCCAATATCGTATGCCCAGCCATCTCCCCCTACAATCCACACACTCTTTTTCACCAACACTTCTGACAGGCTAAGCAGCTTCTTGGCCTCCGGTTTTTTAATTTTTGCCAGCTTTTCCCGGAGAGTTTTCACACGTTCACGCTGTGCCTGGATTCCTGCTTCATCCGATTGGTCAGCGTTTAGCAGGTCGTTTACCAGGGCATCTCCTATTTCCGGAGCAAGTTTCCTGAGCAGTTCACATGCATACTCAATTTGCTTGTCCAGTGCCAGGCGCATTCCCAGCCCAAACTCGGCATTATCTTCAAAAAGAGAGTTAGACCAGGCAGGACCGCGTCCTTCCTTATTAAATGTCCAGGGGGTAGTAGGCAGGTTTCCTCCGTATATGGAGCTGCAGCCAGTGGCATTTGCGATAACGGCACGGTCACCGAATAACTGGGTGAGTAATTTCAGGTATGGGGTTTCACCGCATCCTGCACAGGCACCGGAGAATTCAAAGAGAGGCTGCAGTAATTGAATATCTCTCACCAGGCGAAGATTAAGCTGTTTCCTGTCCACCTCGGGTATCTGGAGGAAAAATTCCCAGTTTTTGGTTTCCTGTTCCCGCAAAGGCATCTGGGGCTGCATGTTGATAGCTTTCAATTCCGGGTTTTTCTTGTTTTTTGCCGGGCAGTTTTGCACGCAGAGAGCACAACCCGTACAATCTTCAGGTGCCACCTGGATAGTGAAACGTGCATCCGGAAATTGACGCCAGCGTGCCCGGGTAGATTTGAAGGTGGGTGGAGCATCATCCAGCAACTTTGGATCGTAGATCTTGGCACGGATTACTGCGTGCGGACAAACAAACACGCATTTGCCACACTGTATGCAGGTATCGGGATCCCAGACGGGAATTTCCAGGGCAATGTTTCTTTTTTCCCATTGGGTGGTGCCACTGGGGAAGGTGCCGTCAGGAGGGAAAGCACTAACCGGAAGGTCGTCGCCCCGGCCGGCAATTATTTCTCCGGTTACCTTCTGGACGAATTCCGGGGCTTCCGCGGGTACGGGAGGCCGAATGTCAAAGGTGCTGGTTACTTCTTTCGGTACTTTTACTTCATGCAGGTTGTCTATTGCTTTGTCCACGGCTGCAAAGTTCATCTGCACGACGGATTCGCCTCGTTTGCCATAGGTTTTCTTGATAAATTGTTTTATGGAATCTATCGCCGCCTCCCTTGGAATTACCGAGCTTAGAGCAAAGAAACAGGTTTGCATGATGGTATTGATACGTACACCCAGGCCCACTTCTTTGGCAATTTTATAGGCATCTATCACGTAGAAACGAAGTTTCTTTTTGATGATATGTTCCTGCACTGTGCGAGGGAGATGGTCCCATATTTCTTCTGGTCCGTAAGGACTGTTCAGCAGGAATATTGCTCCAGGTTCAGCAGTTTTTAATACATCCAAACGTTCCAGGAAGGGAAACTGATGGCAGGCCACAAAATTGGCATGGTTGATTAAGTAGGTGGAATGAATAGGCTGGGCGCCGAATCTTAGATGGGAAACTGTGAGTGAGCCTGCTTTCTTGGAGTCATAGACAAAATAACCCTGGGCAAAGTTGTCTGTATCTTCACCGATAATCTTGATGGAATTTTTGTTGGCACTAACCGTACCATCAGAACCCAGACCGTAAAATACTGCCCGGGTTCTTCCTTCTGGTTCGGTAGAAAACTTAGGGTCATACTCCAGGCTGGTATGAGTTACGTCATCGCAAATCCCTATGGTGAAATGATTTTTAGGTGTATCTTTTGTCATCTCATCAAATATGCCCTTAACCATGGCAGGAGTAAATTCCTTGGAGGAGAGACCATACCTGCCCCCTATTACTCGAGGCAGGGTTTCAAAAGGAAGAATGTTCTGGGTCTGGGCTTCATTCAATGCAGATATTACATCCAGGTATAGGGGTTCACCAGCACTGCCAGGCTCCTTGGTCCTGTCAAGCACGGCAATGGTTTTGACCGTTTTGGGTAATGCATTAACAAAATGCTTCACTGAGAAAGGACGATAAAGGCGAACTTTTAACACGCCAACTTTCTCACCCCGTTCTGAAAGGTATTCAACGGTCTCCTGGGTAGTTTCAGCCCCTGAACCCATTAACACTATTACCCGTTCTGCATCGGGTGCTCCCGTATACTGGAAGAGATGATATTCTCTACCCACTACCTTGGTAAATTTATCCATAACTTTTTGCACAATATCCGGGCAGGCAAGATAATAGGGGTTGACCGTTTCACGTGCCTGGAAAAAGACATCTGGATTTTGTGCTGTGCCTCTAATAAAAGGATGGTCAGGAGAAAGCGCTCTCTCACGGTGCTCCCTGACCAGTTCGTCGTCTATCATGGCTCGCATAGCCTCGATATCTATAAGCTCTACCTTTGATACTTCATGGGAAGTACGAAATCCGTCAAAGAAGTGTAAAAACGGCACCCGGGATTGTAAAGTCGCTGCCTGGGCAATGAGAGCAAAATCCATGGCTTCCTGCACCGAGTTGGAAGAAAGCAGGGCAAACCCGGTGGAACGGGTAGCCATTACGTCACTATGGTCACAGAAAATTGAAAGGGCATGGGTAGCCACGGTACGGGCTGAAACATGAAATACGGCAGAGGTCAACTCGCCGGCTATTTTGAACATGTTGGGAATCATTAACAACAAGCCCTGCGAAGCAGTAAAGGTAGTGGTAAGTGCTCCCCGCTGTAAGGAGCCATGTACTGCACCCGAAGCGCCTCCTTCGCTTTGCATCTCTGTTACGTGCGGTACTGTACCCCAGATATTTGGTTTGCCTTCTGCAGCCCATTGATCAGCAAATTCCCCCATGGGTGACGAAGGTGTAATCGGGTATATAGCTATCACCTCGTTGATATGATAAGCTGAGTAGGCACATGCTTCATTTCCATCGATAGTTACCTTATGTTTCCTCACTTTCCCCCTCCTTTCTTAATCCTAATAAAGAAGCGCTCTGACTTAGTGCCGGAGCTAATTTATAATTTTCTATCCTTGCCTTGCCTTGCAGTTTTATGTCTCCTAAATGTTTTTGATAGTTGTCTTATTTATCTTCCCCGTTTTCTCTTAAACTTACAAATGTTTTGTCCGACTCCCACACCCTTACCTCGTAAAGAGGGAGGGAATCCTTGAGTTTCTGCCACATCCAGAGAGCAACATTTTCACAGGAGGCCACCGGGATTATCTCATTTAGGTAAGAATGGTCAAGAATGTTTATTACTTTATCCTCCACTATTTCTTTCAACTCTACGAAATCAAATGCAAGACCATCCTTTCCCACCTCGCTTTTTACTGTTATCCTTATTCTATAGGTATGACCATGCAGCTTCTCGCACTTCCCTCTGTAAGAGGGGAGATGATGCGCTGCACTAAAGGTAAATTCCCTGCTTATCAGCATTGTGTAGGCTCTTGCCTTTCGTGCTTATTTTCGGGACCTGTGGTCAATGCTTCAAAAAATTCTTTGCTGATTCCACATTTAGGACATTTCCAGGTCTGCTCTCCGGGAGTCCCCGATAAAGTATCTATACCGGGAACTCCCGACTTGAGCTCATAAATGTACCCACAAACCTGACATTCCCACTTTTCTATCAAAGTTACTCCTCTACGTGAATTGCTTCTACAGGGCAATCTTCTGCTGCCTGCCTTATACACTCTTCCTGCTCAGAAGGGATTTCCTCTACCATTACTGTAGCTGTTTCATCTCCCAGCTCAAAGATCTCAGGGCAAGCATCTGCACAAATTCCGCATCCTGTACATACTTCTTGATCAACATATACTTTCATTTGAAGACCCTCCTTTCTTTGAATCGTACACTAACTTTTTACCGAATTCTTTCACTTCTTTCCTTCCTTCAAATTCCCTTATTATATCACCTTTTTTCTCCATTCCACCAAAGAAGCGAGAAAAGACGCATTCATATTCAAGGGTGTTAAAAAATACCCTCGCTAACTTTTCTGCACAGTAAAACACATCATCCGATTTTGTGCCTGAGGCAGAAAGAAAAACTCCTTTTCCTCTACTCTCCCTCAACTGTTCTCCCAGGATATATTTCTTTACCCAGTAGACCTGGCATCGGTCAATTACCGCTTTCACCTGAGCCGGAAGAGAGAGGAAGTAAACCGGTGCACTTAGACAAAGTACCTCGCACTCCATAAACTTAGCGTGTAAGTATAGCATGCCATCTTTTTTTGAACAAACCCCATTTTTGTAGCAACCGCCACAGGAATCACAGGGAGAAATATTAAGCTCCCTGAGATAAATTTTCTCTGCTTTACCACCAGCTTCTTCTATTCCCTGGATAAACTCATCCATGAGTATATCCGTGTTCCCTTTTTTTCGTGGGCTACCATATAAACATAAGACTTTCATAAAATAAGCCCCATAGCTTCTTTTACCCGGGTAAGGGTTGTGACAGCTTCCCGACGTACTTTTTCTCTGCCTTCTTTAAGTATTTCCTCAATTATCCCCTGATCTCTGGAAAATTCCTTCCTCTTCTTTCTTATCGGAGCAAGAAACTCGTTTATAGCCCGGGCAAGTTTTCTCTTTACTTCTACGTCGCCTACTGCACCCCGGCGATACCTATCCTTTAGTTCCTCTACTTCTTCCCTATTGGTATTGAAAGCATCATGGTAGATAAATACAGGGTTCCCCTCTACATGTCCCGGGTCAGTAGGGTGTATCCTGGTAGGATCTGTGTACATCATCATCACCTTTTTCTCTACTTCTTCCGGCGTATCAGAAAGGAAAATACAGTTCCCCAGGGATTTGCTCATCTTCTTTTTGCCATCAATGCCTACCAGGGTAGGGACTTCTCCTACCAGGGGCTCAGGTTCCGGGAAGACATCTCCGTAAAGCTTATTAAACTTCCTGGCAATTTCTCTGGTAAGCTCTACATGAGAGACCTGATCCTTCCCTACTGGAACCAGGTTTGCCCTCACCATGAGGATATCCGCTGCCTGTAATACCGGGTAGCCCAAAAGCCCGAAAGAAGGGTTCTCTATCTTTAAATCTCTTATCATGTCTTTAAGGGTAGGAACTCTCTGCAAACGGGATATTCCTACCAGCATACCAAAAATAAGGGCAAGCTCGCATACCTCTGGCACCTGTGACTGCAGGTAAATGGTGGCTTTCGCCGGGTCTATCCCCACCGAGAGATAATCTAAAACCAGCTCACGGGTAAGGGAGGAAAGCCTGCGCACTTTTTCCTTTTCAGGCGCAGTGGTGAGAGTATGGTAATCGGCGATAATAAAAAAACATTCGTATTCATCCTGCAATTTTACCCGGCTGGCCAGGCTCCCCACGTAGTGCCCCAGGTGCAGTTTGCCTGTAGGCCTATCTCCCGTAAGGATTCTTTTCTTCATCT
>JAADFP010000076.1:0-9802 GCA_013152825.1 Caldisericota bacterium
AATTTGTTCCAGAGAAATCTCCGGCAGGCTTCTTATTTCCTGCAACACCGGAGAATTATGCCAGATCTCCCGGAAACTTTTTTCTTTAATATTTCCTGCTCTCACATCAGGCATAGCATCACAGGGGATTACCGAACCATCTGCCATTATACCTGCCACGGTAAAACCTGCGCTGCAAGCCTGCAGTTTACCACCCCTCACCGGCACCGGGATTTCTGCACTCTCCAGAATCTTTGCCCAGTACAGGAAGCTACCGGTGATGAAAGAGGGGAAATCCTTGTTCAGGGAAATTACGGTTTCCAAAAGTTGCTTCCTCTCCCTGGCTTGCAAAGCCAAATGGTTTTTATATTCATCCGCTCTTCCCGTCATTACCAAGGGACAAAGTTCCACACTCAGCCCTCCCCACTCCCTACAACGGGAAACCACCTGCGGAATATCCGCAATATTCAGCCTGGTCACCACACAGAAAAAACGGAAAGGGATACCTTCACCGCGAAGATTCTCCACTGCTTTTCTCACTCTCTCAAATGTTCCCTTTCCCCGCAGAGCATCGTGGGTCCGGGGAGAGGAACCATCCAGTCCTATCTGGATATGACGTAATTTCAGGTTGTTTTTTAGCAAAGATTTAATTAAAAGCACAAGAGGACGCTTCAAAAGTGTGCCATTGGTATTAATTGAAATGGCAAAATGAGAATTAGCAATGTTTTCCAGAAGCAGGGGGAAATCTTTTCTAAACAGGGGTTCTCCGCCGGTTAAGTTTAAGCGAAATACCTTTATGCTCTTGAGCTCATCAAAGAGAGAAAGCCACTCCCTGGTAGTCAGCTCTCCCTCTGCAGAACAGGAAGAGGAAACAATACAGTGTTTACAGGTAAGATTGCAACGATTGGTCAGCCGGATAGCAACAAGAAAAGGTGCAGAGGGATAATTAAGCATTATTATTCACAATCAGCAGGTTCCTTTTTAGCAGGGAGTCTATGAAACTTTTTACATCTTTTTTCAGGTTCGCTTTTTCTACCTCAGGAAAGATTTCTGCTAATTTATTTATTATCACTTCTTCTGAAAGAGGTTCTTTGCACCATTCCCATATATAACAGGCCACCTCGTTCAAAAGATAAAGGCGGTCCTCGCCAGGATGAAAAAGGAAAGCTTCCTCTCCCTCCTGTCGGTAAACTGCCTCCTGGTTTTGCCGGTAATACCTCATCTAATTCTCTCCGGATATGCCAACAATTCAAAAATTCTTCTTCTCATCCCCTTGACTTTCTTTTTCCAGTTTTTATCACCAAAGGGAGAAAGGATTTTATGCAAGATAACCATCATCCTCCAGCGAAAACTTCCGGGAGACAAAAAGCATTCCCCATCCAGAGAAACTCCCACCACCTTTCCCACGAACTCCTCCAATTTAACTACCTCGCTGGAAAGATTACCATCTCCACGCGTGACTAAAAATTCCTCGCCCTCTTTACCCTGCTCTTTCTTGAGCAATCTATGGACTATTCTGGCGCCCTGTCTTTTGAACATTATCACATCCCCCACAGCAAGCTTCTCAATACTAATTTCTTTAATCCTTAGTATCGTTCCCTCCGGGAGGAAAGGGTGCATGCTGTACCCTTTAAGCTTCACTTCGCAGGTGGCATCTTGCTGGATAATTCCCTTTCTCTGCAAAAATTTCTTAAACCTTGCTATATCACTCCTTGCTCTTTTTTTATTTATCCTGAATTCCTCCTGCAAACTATTTGCGATTCTATCTTCGTCCTCCCCTTGCTCCAGCCCTTTCCAGATTAAAACCGCCGTGGAGTTAAGCAGGTAAGGGACATTGGTTCTCAAGTCAAAGAGCACGGTTTCGCCCGGGAAATCCCAGGTGATTACTTCCGGAGAAAATTTGACCATGTCCATTTATACCAGATTGCAGGAGGGGAAATCAATAAAAAAGGGGCTAAATTAAGTATTCCACCTCAGTCCTTCCTCCAGCATAACAAGGAAATTTTCCACCGGGTCGACTTATCCCCAGGAAGTGCTCGCCAATGTATCCCCTTATTTCTTCATCTATTAAGGAGTTCCACGAAAGGCGGTTTTTCGGGGATTTCCTCTCTCTTGAGAACTCTGACAAATTTTTCTATGTCTGGCCTGGGATTCTCCAATGGAAGCAGGAATTTTTTTCATACTCTCATCTCCTGGCTGGTAGTATTTTCTGCAAATATTTTCCCGTATAAGAACGGGGATTCCTGGCTATCTCTTCCGGGGCACCTTCCGCCACAATCCATCCTCCTTCCTCCCCTCCCTCAGGCCCCAGGTCTATTATGTAGTCCGCATTTTTTATCACTTCCAGGTTATGTTCAATCACAAGTACAGTATTGCCCTTATCCACCAGGCGATTCAGCACCTGGAGAAGTTTTTCCACATCCGCAAAGTGAAGACCGGTAGTAGGCTCATCCAGAATGTAAAGGGTCCTGCCAGTAGCCACTTTACTGAGTTCCCTGGCAAGTTTTACCCTTTGTGCCTCTCCCCCGGACAATGTAGTAGCGGGTTGCCCCAGTTTTATATAACCTAAGCCCACATCATAAAGAGTGGCCAGCTTCCTTTTAAGCAAGGGAACATGGCGGAAAAAACTCAGTGCCTCTTCCACGCTCATCTCCAGCACCTCTGCTATGCTTTTACCCTTGTACCTTACCTCCAGGGTCTCTTTATTATAGCGCTTGCCCTTGCAGGCATCACAGGTAACGTACACATCGGGCAGGAAATGCATCTCGATTTTGAGCATACCTTCTCCCCCACAGGTTTCACATCTTCCTCCCTTGACATTAAAAGAGAATCTTCCCGGTGTATAACCTCTTATCTTTGCCTCGGGAGTCTGGGAAAATAATTTACGTATGGGAGTGAAGGTATCAGTATAGGTAGCAGGATTGGAACGGGGGGTTCTTCCTATAGGCTCCTGTGTGATATGAATAACTTTGTCAATATGTTCTACCCCTTTAATCTCCGAGAATTTACCCGGTTCTTCCCGGGAAGCGTATATAATTTTTGCCAGTGCCCGGTAAATAATTTCCTCCACCAGGGTGCTCTTTCCCGAACCACTAACCCCGGTAACGCAGATGAAAAGCCCCAGGGGTAGCTTCACGTTGATATTCTTCAGGTTATGCTCCCTGGCTCCTACAATCTCGAGAAACTTCTCCTGGTGTGCCCTTCTCTTTACAGGCACGGGAATCTTCAACTCGCCCTTAAGATATTTCCCGGTGAGGGAATCAGGAGCCTTCACAATCTCCTCTAAACTTCCCGCTGCTACAACATTTCCTCCATGCTCTCCAGCGCCGGGGCCCAGGTCAACGATAAAATCAGCACTCCTTATAGTATTCTCATCGTGCTCCACCAGGATTACTGTGTTGCCTATGTCCCGCAAGTTTTTCAGCGTCCCCAGCAACCTGAGATTGTCTCTCTGGTGCAATCCGATGGTAGGCTCATCCAGGATATAAAGCACTCCTACCAGTTTTGAACCAATCTGGGTAGCCAGGCGAATTCTTTCCGCCTCCCCCCCTGAGAGGGTTTCCGCCTTTCTATCCAGGGTCAAGTAGTCCAGCCCAACATTTTTCAGGAAACTAAGGCGAGAAATCACTTCTTTTATCACCTGGCCAGCAATCCTATTTTCTTTCTCGCTGAGGGTAAGTTCCTGGAAAAACTTAAGGGAATTCTTGACTGACATTTCCGTTATCTCGGCGATATTTTTCCCGCCCACTCTAACCGCAAGGCTTTCCTTTTTTAGACGCCTGCCCGAACACTCGGGGCAAACCCGCATCCTGATATACCGCTTAAATATCTCTTCTCTTACGAAACTTGAATCCGTGTCCTTGTACCTCCTCTCCAGATTTCTCACCACCCCCTCAAAAGTATCCCGGTAGCGATGAATATGCCCGCTTCTCTCCACTTCAAACTCTATCTCTTCCTCAGTGCCATAAAGGATGATATTTTTAACCTCTTCCGGTAGCTCTTTGAAAGGAACGGTGAGAGAAAAATTATAATGGCGAGATATAGATTTCAGGATACTTCTAAAGTAACGCGCGGTTGACCATTTCCAGCGATGCCTTCGGGTAGTGATAGGGTTGCTCCAGGGTTCAACCGCACCCTCTTCCAAAGAAAGGTTTTCATCGGGAATTACCAGGCGCGGATCAACCTCCATCTTTTCGCCCAACCCACTGCACAGGGAGCAGGCACCATAGGGAGAATTAAAGGAAAACATGCGGGGAGTAAGCTCACTGTAAGAAATACCACAGACAGGGCAAGCCAATTTTTCTGAAAAGACTCTTTCCTCCTCTCCCTTCTCCCCCTTCAATAAAACTTTTACCAGTCCCCGGGAGATCTTCAAAGATAGTTCTACTGCCTCGGTTATCCTGGACCTCTCCTTCTCGGTAATTTTCACCCTATCCACCACCACATCAATATCATGGCGCTTGTATCTGGCTAATTCTATTTCCTCCTCCAGGTCATACATCTTTCCATCAATCCTCACCCGCACAAAGCCTTCTCTCCTAATCTCCTCCAGCAGTTTCTGATACTCACCTTTTCTCCCCCGCACCACGGGAGCAAGAATTTGAATCCTCTCCCCCGGCGGAAGAGAGAGAATTAAATCCACTATCTGTTCTGCTGATTGTTTCTCTATCCTCTTTCCGCACTGGAAACAATAAACTTTTCCCACACTGGCAAAAAGAATTCTTAAGTAGTCGTATATTTCAGTAACTGTTCCTACCGTGGAGCGGGGATTGCGGGGAGGAGCTTTCTGCTCAATAGCAATGGCAGGAGAAAGCCCTTCTATGTAATCCACATCCGGCTTCTCCATCTGTTCCAGGAATTGCCGGGCATAGGCTGATAAACTTTCCACATATCTTCTCTGCCCCTCGGCATAGATAGTGTCAAAGGCCAGGGAGGATTTACCAGAACCGGAGAGCCCGGTTATCACTACCAGCTTATTCCGGGGTATCTCCAGGTTTATATTCTTGAGATTATGCTCCCTGGCCCCGCGTATAACGATTTTTTCCATCTTTAAACTTTACCCCAGAATTTTTAATATCTTCGTGGTACTGCCCCGCAGATGGAAAGCATCCACGTATCTCATAATAGCCTTTTTAACCGTTGAAAGCACGTAAGCTTCCGGTTCATCCATAATGAAATGCTTCTTCAAATTGGAATATAACCCGAGAATAGCTTCCCGGACTTTCCCATCATAGTACACATAATATGCCATGCGGTGAGCGTTACTGCCCTTAACTCGGCGGGCATATCGCTCAATGCATCCGCACTCCGTTCCTGCCCTTCTCTCAACCACTTATGGAAAGGTGCTTTCTCCAGAACCGCACTGCTCATGATATTATACAAATTAGAGCCACCTTTACCCAGGTTTCTCTCTTCCATATCCGCCAGTTCCAGCAGTACTCCTGTCTGGGCAGCGGCAAAAGCTGGGCCCACATTGGCACAGCTGATTCCGTACAACGGATGTAAAGAGAGTATCGGGGTGCTTAGATAATCTGCATTATGTTCCTTAAATCCCATCCTGAATTTTCTTGCCACCCGGGGAAGAGAGCTGGCCGCAGTATAGTCAAAACCGCCCACATTCTCCAGCATTTTCATCTTGGCACCGGTCTTTCCTATTACAAAAGCTGGCTGAGGTAATTTCCTTCTCCTGAATTCCGCAAGAACCCTGTTAATTGATTCCCTGAAACGGTCAGCCGGGATTGGCATGCAGTAAGTTAATGTTATATTACCTGATGTTGTCATAATCAACGGAATATCAGAATATCAGAAACACTATTCCCCTGTCAACAATACTAAAGAAACCCCGGCTGTGAAAAATGATTTAATAGAATAGTGAATGTCAGTGTGTTTAGTACGACGATAGCAGAACTCAAGCAGATAGGATTTGGGGAAAGTTTTGTATTAGTCGATGCCGGGTTTTTCTCTGAGGAAAACATAAAGCAGATGCACAGAGAAAAGGCAGAGAGGTAAGAAAATGAATGATTGAGGCAATAGAGGATGGCAGGCTGCAAGAGTAGGCCCTTGAGTATGAACTTTCTTGGAAAGGAACAATGGTAATTTTGTCCTCATTTGAGATAGCAGGGGAAGAGGTTGTCCCCATGTATTATATGAGGGCATAGGAGAGATGCTTATGAGTATGAGGAATTTCAATACAACAAAAAGAATAGCATAAGCGCCTAAAAAAAGCGCCTAAAAAGATGGGAGTTTAGGAATTTATTTTACGCTACCTTATTCCGGTTTTATCTTGACTGGGGAAGGATTTGAAGTTATCATATCCTACTGAGTTTCTTAAACTGCAGGTGATTAGCTTATGAAAGGTACCGGAGTAAAAAGAGATTATTACGAAGTGCTCGGTGTCCCCCGGGATGCCTCCATAGATGATATTAAGAAAGCATACAGGAAGTTAGCGCTTCAGTACCATCCTGACCGCAATCAGGGGAACAAAGAGGCAGAGGAGAAATTTAAAGAAATCTCCGAGGCCTATGCCGTATTGAGCGATCCTCAGAAGAGAGCACAATACGATAGGTTTGGCCATGCAGGGGTGGAAGAGATGGGTTTCCGTGGTTTTACTGATTTTTCTGAAATCTTTTCCTCGGATGTTTTCCGGGATTTCTCGGATATTTTTGAAGGGTTATTTGGCGGTTCACCATTCGGAGGCGGAAGAGAATATTCCTGGGAAAGAGAAAGCCGGGGAAGAGACTTAATGTATGAAATGTCTGTCTCTTTTCGGGAAGCGGCTCAGGGTACGGAAAAAACAATTACTGTACCGCGCTATGCTGCCTGCCCGGATTGCAAGGGGACAGGAAGAAAAGCGGGCTCATCCTGGCGTACCTGTTCGCAGTGTCATGGCAAGGGGCAAATTGCCTATTCCCGCGGGTTCTTCTTCTTCTCAGAAACCTGTCCCGCCTGTGGCGGCAGTGGTAGAACCAGTGATCCCTGTCCTCATTGCCGGGGTACAGGAAGAGTAAGAGAAGAGGCAAAAATCCGGGTTAAAATCCCGGCTGGCATTAAAGATGGAGCAAGACTAAGAATAAGAGGTGAGGGAGAAGCTGGGTTAAGGAAAGGAGGCAAGGGAGACCTTTACCTGGTAATCCGCGTAGCTCCGGATCCTATCTTCAAAAGAGAAGGGGATAACCTGGTGGTGGAAATACCCATTCCTCTGGAGATTGCAGTAATGGGCGGAGAGGTGGAGGTGCCTACCCTGGGAGGTAAAGTAAGAATGAAAATACCGGCTGGGACTCAGGATGAAGCTATTTTTCGCCTGAGAGGCAAAGGAGTTCCTCATCTTTATGGTTCAGGGAAAGGGGATGAATTAGTAAAGGTAAAAGTGGAGATTCCTTCTCATCTTACCAGGGAGCAGAGAGAGCTGTTCCAGAGGTTTCTTAAATCACTTACCCCCCATAATTATCCCAGGACGCAATCATTTAAAACTAAATGCTAAAAGAATCTTGTGTGTTAGAGGAGATTTCTTCCTCGCTCGATACTTCTATTCCCCATATATCCATAATCCTGGCTGCTGGTCATGGAAAGAGGCTACGCTCCCACCTGCCAAAGATGCTTTATGAAATATGGGGTGTGCCCACCGTGGTAAGAGTGTCCCGGGCAGCGAGAAAAGGTTTTGCTACGCCAAATGAGATAGTGGTGGTAGGTATGAAATGGAAGGAGGTGGCACACACCCTGGGAAAATCTCCGCATAGGGTTTTTGTCTTCCAGAAGGAACAAAAAGGAACTGGCGATGCAGTAAAAATCGCCCTTAGAGCAATACCGGAAGACTTCGCCGGTAATATTTATATTCTTCCTGGAGACATGGGCCTTATCGATGCCAAAATTTTACGGGAATTCAGGGAAGCCTTTGAAAAATCAGCCTCTCAAATGTTTATTCTTACCGGGGAATATGAAGGAGATCTCCGGAAAAATTATTACGGCAGAATAGTTAAAAAAGATGACGAGGTACTGGAAATAGTGGAGTACAGGGATATACTATCTCTAAGTAAACCGTTTACCATCGATAATCATACATTCACTGCCCAGGAGCTGTTAAATATAAGAGAATTCAATGCGGGGGTTTATGCTTTTGGCCATGAACAATTAAGGGAAAATATCAAAAAGATAAAACCGGATAATGTGCAAAAAGAATACTATCTTACTGACCTGGTAAAAATATTCCGTCTCCAGGGATTGCGGGTTGGTGCGCAGAAAGTAGAAAACCCTTCGTTACTCCTGGGTTTCAATGATCGTATTGTATTGAAGCAGATGAATAATATTGCCCGTAAAAACGTCTACGATAAGCTAAAGCAGATTGTTACCTTTGAAGACCCGGACGATTTTTTCATCGCAGAAGAAGTAGCGGAAAAGATTATAGAAATGGGAGGAAAGGAACCGGTAGATATTACCATTGGGCAGGGTGCTTACATAGGCGGGGGCGTAAAGTTGAGCCCCCAGGTGGTGATAGGCAAAAATGCCCGGCTGGAAGGTAACGTTACCTTGCAGGAAAAAGTGAAGATTGGAGATGAGGTGCGGATGAGTTCCTTTGCCCACCAGGAAATAAGAGTAGGCAGGAACACGGAAATATTCTGGGGAGACGTGATAAAAGGAAATGTTACCATAGGGGAGAATTGCAGAATCGAGTCCTGGGTGAGAATAACCGGAAATGATGAGTATCCGGTAAAAATTGGCAGGAAGGTGCTTATAAAGGGAAACTCCTACATTTTTGGCTGTATAATTGAGAGCGAGGCAGAGATTGAACACTCAGTCTTGAATCGGAAGAAAATAAAAGTTTTAAGAGACGAAAAAGGAAACGTAAAAAGGATAAAATACGTTCTCCCTCCTCCTGAAGGAGAAGAAGCCATGGAAGATTTGCCATGACCATCATCTCCATTTCCGGTATACGCGGCAAGCTGAAAGAATCCCTTTCCTGGAGAGAGGCATACCAGGCTGCATATTTATTCCATCATTACTATTTAAAAGAAAGATCTCGCCGGGTGGTAATTTGCCGGGATCCCAAAAAATCGGGACAGGAATTGCTTAAGGGTGTGCTATCTTTCCTGAAAGAAAAGAATTACCAGATAATTTACCTGGGGGTTAGCACTCTTCCTGTGATTGAGTGGGCAGTTAAGCATTTTCAGGCGGGAGGAGGAATAATTGTAACGGCAAGCCATAATCCCATAGAATGGAACGGGATAAAATTTATTTCTTCTTTCCAGGAAGGTGCCACTATTTTACCAGGCACCTTTATGCTCGGGATAAAAGAAGCCTGGGGGAAAACACTATTAGAGCCAAAAAAGGAAGAAAAATTACCTGAAGCCCGGGATTGTCTCAAGGAATATAACCAGGAAGTAAGGCAGAAAGTAAAAGAGATTATAGAAAGAATAAGCGGGCAAAAGGGATTGGGAGACAAATTAGAAGAGGAAATCAGAAAAAATAACTTCCGGGTGGGATTGGATGCTACCTGTGGAGAAGGAGCGCAAATTCCCCTCTCTTTTCTCTCCGTACTGGGCGTCAGGGAGGTGAAAGTTATCAATACTGGTGCCATAGAAAATTGCCCGCGCAGTCTGGAACCGGCCCCAAAGTTTCTGCACGAACTAAGAGATACAATACAAAAGGAGGGATTGGATATAGGGTTTGCCACTGATCCGGATCAGGACAGGCTGGTAGCCCTTCCCCTCTCTACCGAAGAGCATACACCTCTGCTCTGTGGTAAATTTCTCATGCAGCTGGGCAAAAACAATGCCCATAGTCCATTAAAAAAAATCGTGGTCAATCTTTCCACTACTTCTGCCTGGGA
>JAADFP010000076.1:9888-12059 GCA_013152825.1 Caldisericota bacterium
ACCTTCCTGGGAATTGAAGGGAATGGCGGGGTGATACTTTCCTCCGTCAACTACGGGAGGAATTCCACCGTAAGCATGACTTTGCTTCTTTTTTATCTTGCCTGGAGTGGTAAAAGTATTCTTGAGCTGGAGAAAGAATTGCCCTGGTATTACATGATAAAAGACAAAATTGAAATAGCAGGGGAAAATGTGGAGCAAATTTTTATGGAGGGAGTCAAAAGAATTTTGCAGAAAAAAGAAGGAGAAATAGAGGCTCTGTATACACAGGATGGCTACAAAATACATTTCAAGGATTTTTCCTGGGTGCACCTGCGGCTCTCGAATACTGAGCCAATTGTGAGAATATTCGTTGAGAAAAGAGGAGCTACAAAAAAAGAAGCCGAGGATTTTTTACATAGGATTAAAACCCTTTTCCTTTCGGTAAATGGTAAAATGAACTAACTATGAAGTGCCGTAGAGAACCCGTTTTCCTGATAGGGTATGATATAGGGGCGCAAAGTGAAGAAGACAGGGAAAAGACCAGCATTTTTCTCAAGTTAACCCCGCTTATCCACAGGGAGCTTGATATTCCCTGCACCTTTTTTATCTGCGGGAGAACCCTGGGAAGCCACAGGGAAGAATTTATAGAACTGCGGGAAAAATTTTCTGACCTGATAGATTTCCAGCAGCACACATACTCCCGGGTGCTTTTCAAAGAAGTCCGCTATCACAGAAATACTCCCCTGCTTGACGCAGAAGAGAACGAAGTCTTTGCAAAAGGGGAGACAATTTTTAGAGCAGGAGAACATGTGCAAATAGAAAAAGAGTTAAAAAAGACAAATGAGTTGCTAAAAAATATTCTGGGGGTTAGCTGTACAGGACTAACTGTTCCCTTAGGCGCACCCAAGGGGCTTATGGACAGGCCGGACTTGCTTTACATACTTCAGAAAGAAGGCATAAAATTTGTCCGTTCCTGGAACGGGAAGGAAGATAGGTGGGATCCTGTAAATGCAACCCCTCTATCTATACAGCCTTTCTTCTATACAGATTCAGGTTATCCCGAGATAATGGAATTTCCCCTGCACCTGGTAGATAATGTAAACCGCAGGCGCTATGGCTGGAGCAATCATTTGCCCTATTTTGGCCTGGTAAAAACAAAAATGGAAAAAGCGCTACAGGGAAAATTAGTATTTTCTTACTGTCAGCATGACCATTCCAGTGTGATTGGGGATGAAAACATGGAACTTACCTACAAGATTCTATCAGAGGCAAAGAAAATGGGGTTTCAATTCTATACTTACTGGCATTATTATTTGAAAGAGATAGCACGGAGTAAATTAGCCTCGCTGGAGGATCTATGAACCAGGAAGAAGTGCGGCGTATATTTGAGAAAAAAGGTGCTCTGTTAAGAGGACATTTTCGCCTCTCTTCAGGGCGGCATTCTGATATATATATGCAGTGTGCTCTTGTTCTGCAGTACCCGGAATTGAGCAGCAAGTTGTGTGAAGAACTGGCAAAAAAATTCAGCGGGAAAAGCATAGAGACAGTGATAGGTCCTGCCATAGGGGGCATCATTGTATCCTATGAGGTAGCTCGACAGCTTTCCGTTCGTTCTCTATTCATGGAAAGAAAAGAAGGAATCATGACCCTCAGAAGAGGGTTTCATATTGAAAAAGGGGAAAAAATTCTCCTGGTAGAAGATGTGATAACTACGGGCAAATCGCTAAAAGAAGTGGAAGAAATAGTTAAAAAGAGAGGAGGGGAAATAGCGGGGATAGGTTGTCTGGTAGATAGGAGCGAAGGTAAATCTCCCTTTGGCAGAGGGATTACCTCCCTGCTCTCCTTAAAAGCCAGTACCTGGGAAGCTTCTCTCTGTCCTCTCTGCAAAAAAGGTATGCCAATCTCTACTCCCGGGACTCGTTTTTGTTCACATTAAGCGTTCTTCTCTCCCTGGGAATACTCGTATGAAAATCTTCCCAGAATGACCACACGTCTGAATATCTTCTGAATGGCTCTTTCTCCAGGCACTTCATTATGCAATTTCCCAGCTCGGGGGGAATGTCATCTGCTGCCTCGTGTACGGGTAGAGGCTTAAAGTTCAGGTGCTTGATAAGGATTTCCTCGGCTGAGTTGCCCTTATAGGGAGTGACCCCGGTTAACATCTGGTAAATGGTTACTCCCAGAGAATATAT
>JAADFP010000077.1 GCA_013152825.1 Caldisericota bacterium
CCTCTACCCACCTTTGAGCCGCACACCGGATCCCTTTTTCCAAACATTTTTACTCACCTCCTTTATGATGACCTTCCTGCCTGGAAGAGTCAGGAGAAGATTGCATTCCTTCCATCATCTTCATACACTGAGCCATCATCTGCATCATCATCCCCTGCATATCCTGCATCATGGGCATTTTCTGCATATCCTGCATCATCATTCCCTTTCCCATCTTAGTCTTATCCATCTTCTCCTGAGAGTTCTCGGCAAACATGGGCGCAGCAGAAAGCATCAGTGTAAGTGTCAAAACCAGTATTATCCTTTTCATTTCTTCACCTCCTTTACCCTATTATACCATACCCCCCTACTGTATGTTGAGCGGGGGTTCCTATTTCACCATAAAACCGTTACCTTGAAAAGGCGGAAAGATTTTTGCTCTACTTGACTCATCCCTTGACATGAAACATTTTTAAAAATCCCAAATTTCCCGAAGTAATTCTCCCAACATTCCCCTGCCTCTCTGTCATTCCCGCGAAAGCCCCCCGACACATGTTGGGAGGACAGGCAGGAATCCAGTATCATGTATTGTGCATCTTGAATCTGCGCATCCTTTGTCATTCCCGCGAAAGCGGGAAGCCACTTCTTTTTAAACCCTAAATAACAAACGCTAAATTCTAAATAAACCCAAAATTCAAAATAATAAACTCAAACCCGCCACATGGAGGTCAGGATAAAACTCCCCTCTGTGCCTTTGTGCCTCTCTTATTTTCCCTTACTTAATCACTTATTAACTACTCGCTATCCCTCCCCTCGCTACCCGCTACTATCTACTCGCTACTAACCGCCTAATGTCTATGGTCTATAGTCTTGTGTGGATACCCGCTTCCTTAGGCATGACAGGAAGAGTTGGCATTGGGATAAACCCTAAATCCAAAATTCTAAACTCTAAGTAAACTCAAAACAACAAACTCAATTATAACCAAGATACCAGGGAACCAGGATACTAAGAAACCAGGATTACCCATTCACTGCTCCCCTCTCCTTCCGGCAACCATCTATAGAACCGTTTACCAAAAAATTTTGACACACAAATTATGCTTTTTGTATACTATATAAAAAATAGGAGGCGTAAATGAAGAAATTTGTTTATCCTTTTATTCTAATTTTTTTACTACTCATCTCAGCTTCCTCTCTTTTCCCTGATAATCTTGACACCCGGAGAGCCCTGGTCCAGATAATGAAGGGAATAAACGAAAGAGAAATTGCCGTAGGATTAGAGCCCACGCTATGGACCCGCTACGATGACAATGCAAAAGCACGCTTTAACCCACCTGACCAGGATATCCCTGACAACTGGCTGGAGGGTAAAAACCTCTATTCTGAATACCTCTGCGATATAAAAAAAGCCTTAGAAAGACTGATTTATCACTTTTACAAATATACCGGGGAGCCTCCCGAATACTTCCGGGACTGGCAAAAAGAGTTCCCGGACGTAGAAGATTACGAAGAAGCAGTAAAAAACAACTGGGATACGCTAAAGAAACTTGAATGGATGAAACTCCGGTTAAATTCTCCCGGTTACTTAAAATGGCAAAATGGCACCTGGTCATGGGTAGATGATCCAGTGAGTGGAAAACAACGGGATGTGTATGGTGTATTGAGGAAATTCTTCAGCGCAAAGATATTGGACAGAAATGAAAGCCAATCCCGTGTTTACTCCATTCCCAATTTCCCTCTTCCCATAAGTACAGTAAAGGATATAAAAAGCGTCCTTTTCTGGGTATACCAGAATGATTATTTTTATTACATATACGAAGGGCAAGAACCGTACGAATGGCGCGATTGTATTCTTTCCGATTTCTATGGCATTGCTTCCTTCCGGCGAGGGGACGAAGGCCCTCCTACCGCATACCCTCCTGTGCTTTCACTTACCATTCACCTCTCCCCTTCCTCCACTTTACCTTCTCAGCCTCCTGAGAATGACTTCTGGAGTTTATCCGTCTTCACACGATATTATAACTTCTGGCATTCATGGATAGAATACTGGAAATGGAACTACCGCTACGACACTGAATTCTGGTATGAAAAGGGAGAAAATGCCCCGGAAATACATGAAAAAGTAGAAATTGATAGTGGAATGGCGGAAGGAGAAGGGTGGAAATGGCGCTGGGAATGGACCCGAAAAATCTACACTACCCAGGTGACTTTATCCAATCTCACCCTGCCGGGCTACATAACCTGTTATTTTACTCCTCTTCCGGATGAAATAGATGCTATATATGCAGATTCTGCCCAGAAGGCAAGTGCAGACAGCTACTCCTGGTGTATTAACCCGGGCTACCTCTGGATAAAACACCTGGCTGCTCGCATAGATTTCCACTATCCGCAGGGAACCTATGCTGCGGGAGAACGGGAAACCTGGCTGGGGAAAAGCTGTCCAGACCCTGCCATTGTAATAAGCTCCTCTGTAAACCTGGCTAACGGCAACCTTTTCCAGGACTTTCCCCTCTTTAGCACAGGAGGTAATCCACCCCTGAGCTTAACCCTTTATTACAACTCCCTGGATGACTACTCTGGCCCCCCAGGCAACAAATGGACTCACAACTACAACCAATTCCTGGAAATAGGCGAAGAAAAAATCACCCTGAAAGATGAAGACGGCACCTACATAATCTTTGAAGATGCAGACAACGATGATATTTATACTCCCCAGGAAAGATTTGGAGAGCATTCCACCCTGCGGGAAACCAGCACAGGCTGGTTACTGAAAAACAAGGAAAAAGAAAGATACTACTTTGACCAGGCCGGGAAACTGGTCAAAATAGAAGACCGCAACGGCAATTTTCTAACCCTTAGTTACCAGGAAAATAAACTGCAAAAAGTAGCCGACAGAGCGGGAAGAAAAATAGAATTTCTCTACGATGAAGCAGGCTATCTATCCGAGATAAAGAATGCGGGAGGAGATTCCTGGTACCTGACCCACGATCCAGCAGGGAACCTCATCTCCCTGACTGACCCGGAAGGCGGAGTGTGGGAATTCAGCTACGATGATGAAGAAAGAATGCTCAGCAAAACCGATCCCTTAAACTCCCGTGTAACCTACACCTACACAGAAAAAGGCAAAATCAACTCGGTAATCAATCGGGAAGGAGCCACCTTAAGCATAGAATACGATGAAGAAAACAACCAGGCAAAAGTCTGGGATGAAGCAGGATATAGCTGGATATACAAATACAGCCGCGAGCTCAACGTATGGGAAGAAATAACCAACCCTTCCGGCTATGCAACCAGGAGGGCATTTGACCAAACCCGCAACCTGACCAACTCCATAGATGAAGGAGGCAACCAGACTCTTTACACCTACGATGAAAAAGGCAATCTTCTTACCATAACTGACCCAGCAGGAAACACCGTAACCTACACCTACGATGAAGAGAACAACCTCCTTTCCGAAACCGACGCAGAGGGCCACACCACCCGCTACGAATACGATGAAAGAGGCAACCGTATAAAAACCATAGACTCCCTGGGAAACGAAACAAAATTTGAATACGATGAAAAGGGGAACCTGGTAAAAATAACCGACCCGGCAGGAAATACTACCACCCATACCTACGATGAGTATGGCAATCTGGTAGAAACTCGCAACCCGCAAGGTTCCCTAACCCGCTACACCTACGATGCCCTGGGCAACCTGCTGAGCATAACCGACCCGGAAGGAAATACCACCACTTACACTTACGACAAACTGGGTAGACTCCTCAGTACCACCGACGCAGAAGGTAACACCACCACCTACACCTACGATGGCCTGGGCAACCGCCTCACTGCCACCCTACCCGATGGCAGCACCACTCACTACACCTACGACCGGGAAGGAAGACTCCTCTCCGCCACCGACGCAGAAGGTAACACCACCCAATACGAATACGACAAAAAAGGTAACCGGATAAAAACCATCACCCCCCAGGGAGCAGTCACTAGCTACACCTATGATGGCGTAGGAAACCTCCTTTCGGTAACCGACCCGGAAGGCGCCGTAACTCGCTACGAATACGACGAAAGAGGCAACCGCATAAAAACCATAGACCCGGAAGGAAACACCACCACCTACACCTATGATAACCTGGGCAGAGTAATTTCCATAACCAACCCCCGGGGAGAAACCACCACCTACACCTATACCCCCACCGGTAGAATCTCCCGCCTGGAAAGAGCCGACGGCACCATCCTCACCTACACCTACGATGCCTCAGGCAACCTCATCACCCAGTCCACCTACGACCCCAGCACCGGAGAAACCAGCACCTATACTTACGAATACGACAGCCTGGGAAGAAAAATCTCGGTAACTGACCCGGAAGGCGGAAAAATTAGCTACGAATACGACTCCCTGGGCAGAATAGTAAAAACCATAGATGAAGAAGGCGGAATAACCAGTTACACCTACGACACCCGGGGCAACCTCACCTCAATCACCTATCCTGACGGAAGAGCTTACACTTATACCTACGATGCCCTGGGCAGAAAAACTTCCCTCACTGACCCGGCCGGAAATACCACCTATTACACCTACGATGAAAGAGGCAACTTAACCTCCCTAACCGACCCGGAAGGAAAAACCACCTACTACACCTATGATGTCTTAGGCAGAATAATCACCGTAACCGACCCCTCCAACTACACCGTAACCTACACCTACGATACACAGGGAAATATCATAGCCTTAACTGACCCGGAAGGGAAAACCTACACCTACACCTACGACCTCTCCCGGAGACTCACCTCTCTCACTGACCCCCTGGGCAACACCCTCACCTATACCTACGACAGTACAGGCAACCTCTCCACCCGCATCGATGCCCGGGGCCACACTACCCACTACACCTACAACCAGCTCAACCAGCTGGAAAGAATAGAATATCCAGACGGAACCTGGGTAAATTATGCACACGATTCCCGGGGTAACCTTATTTCCCTGGAAACCTCAGCAGGACTAAAAGCCCTCTACACCTACAATGCAGGAAACCAGCTCCTCCAGGCAGAATATCCCACTTTCGGCTTAGAAAAAACCTACCAATATGACAAAAAAGGCAACCGCATCCTCATGCAAGACCCATTTAACTTAACTACCACCTACACCTATACCACCTACACCTACGACAAGAAAGGAAACCTCCTCACCCTCACCGACCCTGAGCTGGGCACTTTTTCCTTCTCCTACGATGCAGGCGGGAAACTTATCTCCCTACAATACCCCAACCAGCTAAAAGCCTTTTACACCTACACCCCCACCGGGAAAATAAAAAAGATAACCTGGAAAAAGGGAAGAAAACTAATAGCCAGATACCGGTACGAGTATGATAACTCGGGCAACCGGATAAAACTGGAAAGCCAAGAAGGAACCTTATCCAGAGAGATTACTTATACCTACGATAGCTCAAACAGATTAATAAAAGCAAAAGAAAAGATAAAACGAGGCTGTTTACCCCTGATGCCTGAAAACCTGGGAGATATACTCCCTGCCCCCTGGTGGGGAAAAGTTTTAACTTACCAGTGGGCATACTCACCTTCAGGAGATATAATCTCAGAGAAAACCACCTTCCTTCCCTACCACTTCCTCAGATCTGGTAGAATGATAAAAGGAAGAAGCGGCAAAATAGAAATAGAAGGTATGGAAGAAATAAAAAAATACCTGAAATCTCGCTACCAGCCCACACTCCTCAGGACCTACACTTACAACGATGCACACCAGCTAATCCAGCAAGAGCGATTCTTCCAGGCGGGAAGAAAAACCATCCCCCTTCCCACCACCCTTTACTCCTACGATGCCGAGGGAAACCTGGTAAAGGAAGAAAAACAGATAAAAAATTTCCCCCTGAACAAAAAAACCTACTTCTGGGACTATGAGAACAGGCTGGAAAAACAGGCAAGAGAAAACAGTCTCTGGGTGCAGGAGATGTGTGGCAGGCTGCAATCCGGGACTCTGAGGGAAGCTGGACTTCCCGGGAGAGAAAGGAGGAGAGGAAGAAGAGGAGAAGAGAGAGAAAGGGGGAGAGACAGGAGAAAAGAGCGCATTCTAAAGAGCGAAACCAGCTTCCTCTACTGCCCCAAGGGCAAAAGGGTAATGAAGGAAGAATTTGGCAAAA
>JAADFP010000078.1 GCA_013152825.1 Caldisericota bacterium
GTATTATCAATTTCTCCTGTCTTCTCCAACATTTCCAGTATCCTGCCTATCTGATAGTCAATAAAGGAGATGGCAGCATAGTAATAAGCCTTTATGCATCTCAGTAAATTATTGTCTATCCCCTGGTCCCTGTATTTGTACCTATTCTGGACTCTGTTTATGTAGGTATACAAACTTTCTACATTTGGGGGGACATGGGGAAGAGGCATAAGAGGCGCTCTATACAGTTTGTGCCAGGGAGTAGGCACAGCAAATGGAGGATGAGGATGCACAAAGCTAAGGAATAAGAACCAGGGTTGGGATTTCCGGCTCTCTTCACTTAGAAACTGCACTCCCCGGTCTCCTACCCACTGGGTGGGGTGGTATTCTGCCGGCATCTGGGCAGGCTGTGGAATATAGTACATTTCACTCCTCACTCCGTGTGGATCTGTTATATGGGAGAAACCACTCTGCCTTAAAAATTTCAAGTAATCATCATCGTCGGGATTTTTTACCAATTCTTCCTGGGTTTCCCGGGTTTGAAAACCACGTAATGCATGGCGATCCGGGGTAAAATGACATTTGCCTATCCCGTGAGTCCTGTATCCTGCCCTGGTAAGAGCATCCATGAAAGATTCTTTATCCTGGGGCATTTCATAACTATTCTCGTAGCAATTAGTGTTAGACGGATATTGACCATAGTGCATTGAGCATCTTGCCGGTACACATACAGGGGAAGGAGAATAGGCACTGGTAAAAGCTACCCCGCTTTTCACCAGTTTATCCAGATTAGGAGTTTTTATTACAGGATTACCCAAAGCATGAATGGTATCTGCTCTCTGCTGGTCTGTAAAGATTAACAAAATATTCGGTTTTTTACTTCCCATGACTCTCTCCTCCCTAATCTATTCGGTAATTCCCAATATAACAAATCCCAAATTCCCCCGGAATACCAGGTTACCAAGAAACTCATTTGTTCACTGCTTCCCTCTACCCATCCCCTGAACCAACCTAAAGTCTATAGTCTAACTCGTTGATCGGTTGGGGTTGTGTAGCGCGAATCGTATATCGTTATTCGTCCACCGTCCCTTCCTACCCGGAGCCCCTCTTGTGCCTTTGTGCCCCTCACTTACTCACCTATTCACTTATTCACTTCTCCCTCCCCCTTCCCTCGCTACTCCTGCCCGCCCCCTGCCAGCTCCCGACTTACGAGAGGGCAGGCCTGGCGATCCCGATGTTTCATCGGGAGGGAGGCAGGCGGGCAGGATACTGATTTACCGTTTACTGTTTACTACTTCCATCTACTAATCCCTGAACCAACCTAAGGTCTAAAGTCTATGGTCTAACGTCTAAAATGTCCCCTGCATCCTGTATCTTGGTTATTGTCTCTCGCATCTTCCCTACTCACCTACTCACTTACTCACTTTTAACAGTCTAAAGTCTCAGGTCTAAGGTCTAAATTCTCTTTCCAGTCTAACCCTTTAAGCTCCCTGCAAACACTCCCTGATAAACCTTCTTGATTCTCCCCCAGTTGAATTCTTTTTCTACTCTTTCCCTACCTTCCTCCCCCATTGCCTTTCTTTTTTTTGTATTTTTAAGCAGCCTTTCTATTTTATCCGCCAGATCTACCGGGTTATTAGGGCTGGCAAATAATCCCGCAGAGGCAAGAAGTTCTCTGCTCATTTTTAAATCAAAGCATACTACTGGCTTACCCACTGCCATATATTCAAGTATCTTGTTGAGTGTGGAGAGATTACTGTAACTATTAGCAGGCATGGAATCTACACATATATCACAGGTGGAAAGATATTTTCTCAAAGTCTGGTAAGAAGAAACCCAGCCAGTAAAATGAACGAAACTTTTTAATCCTCTTGCTTCCACCATCTTCTCCAACTCTTCCCGTGCATCGCCATCCCCTATAAGATAGAGGAGAAAATCCGTAAATCCCCTTTGTTTTACCAGATACTCCATTGCTTCAATCAACTGATGCACTCCATCCTGGGGATTTATCACCCCCAGGTATCCCATCATATATTTTTTCCCTTTTTTCAAGGATATATTTTTCTTATTAGGATAGAGTTCGCTCAAATCAGGAGCAGTGGGGATGATAACGAACTTATCCGGGAGGGAAAAGGTTCTCCTCTCCACCAGTTTTCTGTAGTATTTATTAGGCTCTATAACTTTATTTGCACTCTTTACCGTGACAAACTCCAGCGCTCTTAGAATCCAATAGAAAGAATCTCTTCTTCCAAACCTTGCTTCGTACATCTCCGGGGAAAGGTCATGATGGTCAAAAATGAAATACCCCCCTTTCATCCTGATTATCCAGCCCAGGGAGAAAAATATCTCGGGTGGATTGCATACCTGTAGAATATCTACTCCTTCCCGGAGGAGAACCCGGAAGAATAAAAGAAAGGTCCAGAAAAAAGCATTAAGATATTCAAATAAATAACTGAATTTTGCCTTTGTATAAAGAAGGCGAGGATAGTGGTATATTTTTATCTCTTCCTCAATCTTCCACCAGGAAAAGGGAGAAGAAGCGGGCGAAATAGCAGAAACACTAAAGCCGGCTTCTTTCAAAGCCTTAATTTCTCTCCATACTTTCCTGTCTTCTGGGAGAGGAAGATTTTCTACAATTACAAGAACCCGTTTCTTGTTCAAAAACAATCCTCACAATCTTGCAATGATACCCCAGACAATTCAAAACTAATTGCTCCCTGTTTACTCATCTACGTAATTCGCTATCCGGTTGGGCCCCGACAGCCCCGCCTGCTTTCCGATATTCCCGCCTGCTTTCCGATATTCATCGGAACGGGCAGGCATCGGGACGCGAATCGTATATCGTTATTCGTCCACCGTATCTCCTCCCCCGCTTTATTTTTGCCTCCTGCATTATCCATGCTCTCCTTTGTCATTCCCGCGGAAGCGGGAATCCAGCACCCTGCATCTGTCCCCTCGCTACCCGCTACTAACTGTCTCCAATGTCTATGGTCTAAAGTCTAAGGTGCATCCTTCTCACCACCCCTTCCCTCGCTACTAATCACTCTCCCAGGCTTCCGTCTATAGTCTAAACAGGCTCATTAGGCTATAATGAATATGTGACTTTATAGTAGAAGTAGCATGAGCAGAAAATTTATAAGAGAGAACAGAGCATTCTTATCAGCAATCGCCATCCTTTTCATCCTTTTAGGGATGGTCATATACTTTGGTGGCAATCATATATATCAGAAAGAGGTAGGGTGGCGACACATGAACGCCACTGCCCAGTTAGTCTCTGCAGAGGAAGTTATCAAAACGTTCTTTTCCCGCTTTAAAAAAGATTTGTTCTTTTTAGGAAATCTTCCCTGCACTGTAAATTATGTAAATAGCGATTTCACTTCTCCTGAATTTAAGAAAGAAGCCACAAATATTTTTTATAAGTTTGCCAGGACGTATAAAGAATATTATCAAATAAGGATTATTGATGCCTCCGGGAAAGAAATAATCAGAATAAATAACAAAAGAGATGGTACCACTGTGATTGTTCCTGATGCACAACTCCAGGACAAGCAGCATCGCTACTATTTTCAGGAAGCCATGAAACTGGATAAAGGGCAGATTTATGCTTCTTCCATAGACCTGAATATGGAACATGGAAAAGTAGAGGTTCCTTATGTCCCGGTAATAAGATTGGCCACTCCTTTATTTAACCTTAAGGAGGAGAAAAAGGGGATTTTGATTTTTAATGTATCTTTTTCAAAAGTGCTTGAGCCTTTACCCCGGGGGACATTTGTGCAGACAGAAGAGGGCAATATGATCATGCTGAAGCCAGACGGAACAGTGGATTTCAAGAAATCAAGGTATAAATTTAATAATTCTTCTGGCATGATAAATGTCTCAGATACAGGGGCTGTTCACTACTCCCGTATGGAGCTTTTTCCAGGCAGAAAATTTATCGTGGGTATGGATCACAGATATCCCCTGTTAAAATCGATATTACAGAAACTGATATTAATTTCCATGCTTCTTTTTACCCTTTTTCTCTTCTTGATTCTAATTATCAGTCGTATAGATATCGCGAAATTCAGGGAGATAACCAGAGCGCAGAAAGCCATTATATTCTCCCTGGCGGAGCTTGCTGAATATAGGGATCCAGAAACAGGGTACCACCTGGAGAGAACCAGGAACTATGCAGTAATACTGGCAGAGCAGTTACGTAAAAACAGAAAATACCGCAAGGTATTAAATGCAGAATTTATTGAAAATCTTTATGATGCTGCTCCTTTGCATGATATAGGAAAAGTGGGGATACCAGACTCTATTCTACTGAAAAAGGGGCGGTTAACCAGGGAAGAATACGAAGAAATGAAGAAACATGTTCTGATAGGCAAACAGGTTCTTCAGGAGGCAAACAGGTTCTTCAGGACATCATTGATAGATTCAAACTTAGCCAGTTGTTTTTTCTTATGGCCAGGAACATTTGTGCTTTTCATCATGAAAAGTACAATGGACAAGGATATCCTGAGGGGCTAAAAGGGGAAGAAATTCCTCTGGAAGCGAGAATATTTGCCCTCTGTGATGCCTATGATACTATCAGGTCAAAGAGGCCTTATAAAGAAGAACTACCACATGAAGTGGCAGTGGCCAGAATAAAATCCGATGCTGGCGAGCACTTTGACCCTGAAATTGTAGATGCTTTCCTGCAATGTGAAAAGGAATTTGCCAGGACATCTTCCATGATAAAAGTTGTGCAAGAGCTATGATGAGTTTTGAACTGGTCATTTTGCCTTGCACCGGAAAGCTCCCGATTTTTTTGGGCTTCACTTTATCCTGATATTCGCTAATCTCTCTCTGGAAGTGTGATAAAATAGGGGATATGTCAGTAAGAGAAGGGCGAAGCAAGAATGAGTTACGGCCTATAGAATTCCATGTGGGGTATTTGATTCATCCCAAAGGCTCTTGTTTTGTGAAGTGGGGTAATACCTGGGTGATTTGTTCAGCCCAGGTAGAGGAAAGAGTTCCTGCTTTCCTCCATGACACCCGAACAGGCTGGATAACTGCTGAATACAATATGATTCCAGGTGCTACAGATCCAAGAATTGGACGGGAGCAGGTACGTACGGGAGGAAGGACAAAAGAAATACAGAGGATGATTGGAAGAAGTTTGCGGGGAGTAACAAATCTTGCCTTATTGGGGGAAAGGACTATACATATTGATTGTGAGGTAATCCAGGCAGATGGAGGGACAAGAATGGCATCAGTAGCAGGGGGATTTATTGCACTTATCGAAGCAATAAGCAAATTGAAGAGGGATAGAATTATTACCCGCTCGCCTATTCGAGAATATCTGGGTGGAGTAAGTGTGGGAAAGGTGAAAGGAGATTACCTGCTTGACCTGGATTACAATGAGGATTATCAGGCAGAGGTAGATATGAATGTAGTAATGACCGAGAGTGGTAAATTTGTAGAAATACAGGCAGCTGCCGAAGGATATCCCTTCTCCCGGGAAGAAATAAATGCTTTTCTTAATCTTGCTTCTAAGGGAGTTGATGAAATTATTCAAAAAATGAAAGAGGTTACAAAAGATATATGGATGGATTCCTGATCGTAAATAAGCCCAAAGGATTAACTTCCCACGATGTAGTAGAGAAGGTAAGAAAAAAGTTCAGGGTTAAAACAGGACACCTGGGAACCCTGGATCCGTTGGCTACTGGAGTGTTGCCTTTAGCCATAGGAGAAGCTACCAAGCTTACCTCTTTATTGCTACACAAAGACAAAGAATATACAGGAGAGATGGTTCTGGGGTTTGCCACTGATACCTACGATATAGAAGGTAAAGTAGTCAATAAGGTGGAGAGAATCGCAGTAAACAGAGAAGATATAGAAGAAGCAGTTAAAAAATTTAGAGGAGAGATAAAACAGATCCCCCCCATGTATTCTGCCATTAAGAAAGGTGGGAAAAGACTTTATAAATGGGCACGAGAAGGAGTGAAGGTAGAAAGAAAGCCGCGAGAAGTGAATATCTTTGCCTTTAGGATACTCGAATTTAACTCTCCCATTATAAAATTCTATGTTCACTGCTCCGCGGGAACTTACATCCGCTCTTTGGTTAATGATCTGGGAGAAAGCCTTGCCTGTTTTGCCACCTTGAAGGAGTTGAAAAGATTAAAGAGCGGGCCTTTTCATATAAAAGAAGCGTGTTCCCTGGAAGAGATCCTTTCTTCTCCTTCTATTTCCCTTTTTCTGAAACCCATGGAAATGTTTCTCCAGGACCTCAAAGAGGTAAAGGTAAACCCGGCATTTATCAAAAATCTGCTTCAGGGCACTCCTATTTACAAATCACAACTCCTTGCTTATCCACAGGAAGTAAAAAAAGGAGAAATAGTTAAGGTAGTTAATGAAAAAGGTAGACTGCTCTGTCTGGCGGAAAGTAAATTTATGGGTGAAGAAATATCCTCCCGGGCTGAAAACAACATTGTTTTTCAACCCAGAAGAGTTTTTAGAAAAGCATGAAACTAAGAATATTTCCTCCTTCTGAACCTTTTGCCAAATACTGGGCAGTAAGTATTGGAGTGTTTGATGGAGTTCATTTAGGACATCAAAAGATAATTCAAAGGTTAAAAGAAATAGGGGAGGAGAAAGGTTATCATACAGCCGTGCTTACTTTTCCTTATCCTCCCTCCTGGCACATGGGAAGCAGGGAGCTGGTACCGCTTTTGATGTCATCACCGGATAAACTCAAAATACTCCGCAAAATGGGAGTAGAGTCAGTATTTTACCTTGATTTTCATAAAATAAAAGAAATGTCCCCGGATGATTTTCTCTTCCAGTATCTCCTTCCTTGCTCAGTAAAGCATATAGTGGTAGGGGAGAATTTTCGTTTTGGTAAAAACAGAAGAGGGGATACGCAACTTCTAAATAAGTTATGTAAAGAGGCGGGAGTGGGGGTAGATATAATCCCAGCCTTGCGTAAAAAAGGAGAAGTTGTGAGCAGTTCCCGTATACGGGAGCTGGTGAAAAACGGGGAGCTGGCAGAAGCCAGGGAATTACTGGGACGGCCATTTTTCGTTACCGGGAGGGTCATTGCGGGGAAGGGGGTAGGAAAACAGATAGGATTCCCCACTATAAATTTAAGCTTGAAGCATTATGTGCTTCCTCAGCCGGGAGTTTATGCCGGCATGGTAAAGGTTAAAAACGAGAGCTTTCCCGCGGCTATAGATTTGAGAAAATTGCGGAAATACTGGTGTCTGGAAGCACATCTTCTGGGTTTTGCGGGTAACCTTTACAGAAAGAAGGTAGAGGTTAGTATGGAAAAATTTTTAAGGGATAGAGAAAAGACAGAGGACATAACTAAACTCAAATCTCTTATCAGAAGGGATATAAAAATAGTGGAGGAATTGCTATGAGGATACTGTTCTCTCTTCTCCTTTTAATATTTTCTTTTTCAACCTTTGCCGGGACACTTTCCGAGCGGTTTCTACTCATGGACACAACAGTGGAGATAAAAAAGTAAGCAGCCCGGGAAAAGAAAAGACACTTGCTCCCATAGTTAAAGATGCACGTGTTTACATGGAGTCTCTGGCCATATTATTAAGTTCTTATAACGAGCGAAGTGAGATTTCCCGCATTAACAATGCTAAAGCAGGGAGTAAGATCAAGGTCTCTCCGGTGACCGCTCGAGTGATTGAACAGTCTCTTGAGATATCCCGTCTTACCGGAGGAAGTTTTGATATAACTGTTCTACCGCTGGTGAAGCTCTGGGGGTTTTTCAAAAAACAGAGAAATACGCCTCCTTCCCCTTCTGACATAGAAAAAACTCTCCCCCAGGTGGGATACTATTATCTCCAGGTGCTTCCTTCCGGAGAAGTGGTTAAGTGGCAGGAAGGAGTCCAGATTACCCTGGCAGGTGTTGCCAAAGGGTTTATTGTAGATGAAGGTATCCGGTTCCTGAAGAAAAGGAAGATAAGAGCTGCTCTGGTAAACGCCGGAGGGGACTTAAGAGCTTACGGGAAAAAGTGGAGAATCGGGGTGCAGGATCCCCGGGATAGGACGAAAATAGTCGGTGTGATAACCATCAAAGAGGGAGCAGTGGCTACTTCCGGAGACTACGAGAGATTCTGGACTTACCGGGGAAAAAGGTATCATCATATCATTGATCCCCGTAGCGGTTACCCCGCAGATTCTGGTATAATATCAGCTACTGTTATTTCTCCTGATTGCCTGCGTGCAGATGCTCTGGCTAGATGCTCTGGCTACTGCACTGGTAGTAAAAGGGGAGAAAGGTTTTACCTGGTTGAATAAAAAGGAAGGAGCTCTTCTTATGAAGGAAGAAGCGGGAGAATTAAAGCTGATTGCCTCTCCTGCCATGAAAAAGTATTTTAAAGAAACAAGCAGATAAAGAAGCAAATGAAGAAACTTTCTTTTCCCGGCGGTGTGCATCCGGCAGAAGCCAAACTAACCGCTTCGGCCCCTATAGAGAATTTACCCTTACCAGAAAAGGTAGTAATTCCTTTGCAGCAGCATATCGGTGCACCTAATAATCCCACGGTGAAGAAGGGAGATGAGGTGTTTACCGGTACTCTTATCGGAAAAGGGGATGCTTTCGTCTCCTCTCCTGTATTCTCCAGTGTGACGGGCAAGGTAGTAGAAATCGGTAATTTTTTCCATCCTGTAACCGGCAAGGGAATAGCTGTAGCGATAGAAAGGAAAGAGGAGGAAGTTCTTGATCCTGCCATAAAGCCTGTGGAGGATCCGGAGAATGCAGAAAAAGAGGTGCTCCTGGAGACTATTAGAGCTAAAGGAATAGTGGGTATGGGAGGAGCAACTTTCCCTACCCATGTCAAGCTTTCTCCTCCCCCCTCCAAGCCTATAGATACCCTGATTATAAACGGAGCAGAATGCGAGCCCTACCTAACCTGTGATGATAGGTTGATGATAGAAAGTGGCCAGGAAATAATAAAAGGGGTAAAGATTATCCAGAAAATTCTTAACCCGGAGAAAACGTTCATTGCCATAGAAGAAAATAAGCCGGAAGCTATATCCTCCCTGCAGAAACTCCTGGAGGAAAACATGGAGATAGTGGTGGTGAAAACAAAGTATCCTCAGGGAGGGGAAAAGCAGCTCATCAAAGCGATATTAAAGCGGGATGTGCCTTCTGGCGGGTTGCCATTGGATATTGGGATAGTAGTGCAGAACGTGGGAACCTGTTTTGCCATTTACGAGGCAGTCTACAGGGGAAAGCCGCTCTACGAAAGAGTGGTTACCGTTACCGGAGAGGTAAATAATCCCAGGAATCTCAGGGTAAGGTTGGGCACGCCGGTTTCTTGCCTTGTAGAGTTCTGCGGGGGATTAAAAGAGGGAGTAAACCAGGTCATTTTTGGCGGGCCCATGATGGGTATTGCCCAGATATCCCTGGATACTCCTATAATAAAAGGCACTTCTGGTGTGCTTGCCCTGAAAAGGAAAGAATTCCCTCCCGAATATCCCTGCATAAGATGTGCTCGCTGTGTGGATGTATGTCCCACAAGCATACTTCCCACGCAATTGGCAAAAATAGTAAAATTTGAGAAATGGGATCTCTTGGAGGAGTATCATCTCATGGACTGCATAGAATGCGGCTGTTGTGTGTATGTATGTCCTTCCAATATTCCCATTGTCCAGTACATAAAAGCGGGTAAAGATAAACTACGGAGAATGAAAAAGTGAAATTAGTAGTAACTACCTCTCCCCATATTCGTTCTTCTCTTTCTTTGCAGAAGGTAATGTATACTGTCATACTCTGTCTTCTTCCTGCCTTATTCTGGGGCATCTATTATTTTCATATAAGAGCGTTGTTTCTCTTGATTACTTGTTCCATTTCTACGGTAGTAACAGAAATAATATTTAAAAAAGTGCGGAAAAAGCCTGTTAGCATAGGCGACGGAAGTGCACTTCTTACGGGTGTACTTCTGGCTATGGTTCTTCCCCCCTATCTGCCTCTCTGGATGGCGGCACTGGGTGGGTTTGTCGCTATTTCTCTGGGAAAGGAAGTATTCGGGGGCTTGGGCTACAATATTTTCAATCCTGCCCTTTTGGGGAGAGCCTTTCTCATGGCTGCCTTCCCGGTGCAGCTTACCACCTGGGGAATTCCTGCCCGGGCTTCCTGGACTTCCCTGGATGCCATTACCCGGGCTACCCCTCTGGCTACTACCCTTCCCAAGTTCAGCGGTAATGGGCTTTATCCCCTGCAAAAACTTCTCTTTGGGCTTCATCCCGGGAGCATGGGGGAAGTATTTTCTATAGGTTTAATTGTAGGTGGTTTGATCCTTATTGCACTCAGGATAGCGGATTTCCGTATACCACTGGCGGCTTTTCTTACCTTGGTTATCCTTTCGTCTATTTTCTATTTTACAGGGGAGAATTACCCTTCTCCTTCTTTCCACCTTCTGGCAGGAGGATTTCTCCTGGGAGCATTGTTCATGGCCACTGACCCGGTAACTACCCCCTATACAAAGAAGGGCAGGTGGGTATTTGGCATGGGCATGGGCGCCTTGATAGTCTTTATCCGTCTGTTCGGTGGCTATCCAGAGGGGGTAATGTACTCTATATTGATAATGAATGCCTTTACTCCTCTGATAAACCGGCTTACCCGGCCACTTCCCCTGGGAGGTAAGAAATGAATTACCGGGTAAAAATGATTCTTACTCTCCTGGTTGTAGGGGCATTTTCCGGGGGATCCCTTTCCTTTGTGTACAATAAGATGCTGCCCAAAATAGAAGCTAACCTAAAAAAAGAGATTGAGAATTCGTTGCTTTTATTGGTTCCAGCCGCTTCTTATAAGGAGACGTCTTTCCAGGGGAAAAGAGTTTTTGTATGCAGGGATAAAGCAGGAGAAGTTGTGGGATATGCAATAATTGGAAAAGGCGGAGGGTTCCAGGGTGAAATCAGCCTGCTTATTGCTCTGGATAAGGAAGGAAAAAAAATCTTAGGAATAGATATACTGGAATCACAGGAAACACCAGGTTTAGGGGCTAAGATAGATGAGCCTTTTTTTAAAAAACAATTTAAAGAGAGAGAAGCAGAAAAATTAGAAGTGATAAAAGGCAAAGCAGAAAAGGAGAACGATATTGAGGCTATTACAGGTGCGACTATATCTTCCCGTGCAGTAGTGAGTATAGTAAACAATTACGTAGCGATCCTCAAAGAATTTGTGGAGCAGAATAGATGAAATCGTATATAGTATTTATTAAAGGTTTATGGAGGGAAAACCCGGTATTTCGCCAGATTCTGGGTATGTGTCCCACTCTGGCAGTTACTGGTTATCTTTCCAATGGTATTGCCATGGGGTTGGCAGTGGTATTTGTACTTGTAGCTTCTTCTACGGTGATTTCCATCTTCAGACGGCTCATTCCTAAACAGGTGCGTATGCCCACTTTTATTGTTATCATCGCTACTTTTGTGGTGCTGGTTGATTACTTCTTGCGAGCAAACTATCCCTTCCTGAGCAAGAAGTTGGGCCCCTATGTTCCACTTATCGTGGTGAATTGCATTATCATGGGCAGGCAAGAAGCTTTCTCCTCCAAGAACCCCGTATGGTTAAGTTTTCTGGATGCTCTGGGAATGGGAATAGGGTTTACCCTGGCTCTCGTAATCCTTTCCACGGTGAGAGAGATACTGGGGTTTGGTACGCTTTTGGGGCACCCGGTGCTGGGGCAGTGGTTTACTCCCTGGGTAATAATGGCGTTGCCCCCTGGTGCATTCTTATCTCTGGGGGTAATACTGGGAATAAATAATACTTTTCAGAAAAAATCTACGAGGTAAGCATATATGGATTTTCTATTAATTTTTCTGGCTGCACTTACCACCCAGAATATAGTATTTGCCTATTTTCTGGGTATATGTCCTTATCTGGGAGTTTCGCGCAAGCTTGATACTGCACTGGGTATGGGTATGGCAGTTACCTTTGTAATGACCATCACGGCTTTGTTCTCCTGGCCTATTTTCTACTTAATTCTTATCCCCAGAAATCTTCCTTATCTTGAGTTACCCGTGTTTATTCTGGTAATTGCGAGTTTAGTGCAGTTCCTGGAGATGTATTTCAGGAAAGCTATTCCCCACCTTTATTCTGCGTTGGGGATTTACCTGCCTCTTATAACCACCAATTGTGCAATTTTGGGAGTAGCTCTCTTTATGGTATTGAAAAAGTACGATTTTATACATTCCCTATTTTACACTTTCTCTACCGGGCTTGGTTTTTCCCTTGCCTTACTTATCATGGCAGGGATAAGAGAAGATCTGGATTTAGCTCCGGTGCCGAAAAATCTGAAGGGAGCACCTCTGGCTTTGATTATTGCAGGGCTCCTGGCCCTGGCTTTTATGGGGTTTTCCGGATTGGTGAAGGGAGGATGAACGTTTTAGACTATAGACTTTAGACCTGAGACTATAGAGGGGAGTGGATGGGAGTAGTAAATAGTGAATTGATATCCTGGTTTCCCGGTTTCTTGGTTTCCTGGGAAAAAGTTTTGGGTTTGTCCCGAAGCTCCAATATAATACCGGGGTCCGGGATTCCTTCGGAAAGTTTAGAGTTTTAATAATATTTAGGGTTATTTAGATGTTATCACTAATTTTTATGATTTTTCTGGGGGTATTCTTTGCCATTTTGTTGATAATTGCTGACAAAACCTTTTATGTAAAAGAGGATCCTCGCCTGGAAAAGGTGGTCTCTATCCTTCCCGGTGTGAACTGTGGTGCCTGCGGGTTCCCTTCCTGTGAAGCGTATGCTAAAGGCATGTGCGGAGGAGAGACAGCTCCTGGCCTTTGCAGCATAGGAGGAGATGAGGTAAACCTTAAAATAGCCAAAATCCTGGGTGTATCCATGGAATCGCAGGATAAGAAGGTAGCTATTTTAAGATGTAATGTAGACGGAGAGACCAGGAAGATTCTTGCATCCTACAAAGGTTCTCCTTCCTGTCTGGCCAGTAACCTTACCCAGGGAGGAGGAATGGCCTGTTCTTATGGCTGTCTTGGCTTTGGCGATTGTGTCAAAGTTTGCCCGGTAGAGGCCATAAAAATAGTGAAAGGGAAACCTGTAGTGGACTATGAGAAGTGTATAGGTTGTGGTAAATGTGTGGAGGCCTGTCCTCGGGGACTATTTGAGCTTGTTCCCTATATCAAACCTCTTATCTGTGTGGCTTGCAACAATACAGAGCCGGGTAGAAAAGTAAGAGCAGTATGTAGCGTGGGTTGTATTGCCTGCAAGATATGTGAGAAGTTGTCTTCTGGTGCGTTTCAGGTTAACAATAATCT
>JAADFP010000079.1 GCA_013152825.1 Caldisericota bacterium
AAGGGATAAAATTATTGGCCTGGACGGTTAACGAAGAGGAAGATATCAGTAAAATGATAGACTTAAATGTTGATGCGATTGCCTCGGATTACCCGGATAGAGTGAAGAAAGTAAAGAGTGAGATTGGAAGACTATAGATTGGAGACCTTAGACGTTAGACGGAAGAGTAGTGGGTAGCGAGGGAAGAGTTAGTTACTATTTTGGGGGTTGTAGTTGCAAGATAAATGGGGAGTTTTCCCTATCTACTAACTACTGTCTACTATCTACTGAGATAGTAGTGAGGGAAGGGGTAGGGAAAAGTGAACAGTGAGTAAGTGAGTAGGTGAGTAAGTAACAAGATACAATTACCAAGATATAGGATGCAGGATACAGCTTTACTTGTCATACCTGCCTGTCCCGATTTACATCGGGGCGAAAACAGGCCTCCCCGCCTGCCCTCCCGTTGGTTGGGAGCAGGCAGGTATCCAGGGAAATCTTTGCCAACCTGATGAAAAAAACTCTGAAAATTTATGCTTTAATGGAGCGACTGCAATCTGCCCAATCTACCGGAGATTCCGGGAAGACCCTGGAGGTGGTAAAGAAAATCATACTCAACGGGTAACCGGAAGTTTTACAATCCGAAAAAGTGCCCAAAGGCAAAGGATAACCCTCCTCCCAATGCGGGAGTGAGAAACCAGCCTATGGTAATTTTTATGACTGTCATTTTACTTATCATCCGCATTCCCTTGAGTAAGCCAATGCCCACCACTGCTCCTACCACGGCCTGGGAAGTGGATACCGGAACTCCCACTATGGAGTAGATGTGTACTGTTATAGCTTCGGCCAGGACGGCCACAAAAGCAGAAAAAGCATCAAGCGGGATAATTCTCCTTCCTACTGTAATCATTACCTTTTTACTGTAAGTTATAGCTCCCAGGCCTATACTGAGTCCTCCGATAAGTAATGCCTGGAATGCTGTAATTGTTTTCGCCTGGAAGAACACACCGGTAACATTTGCCACATTGTTAGCTCCCAGTGCATAGGCACCGTAGGCTCCCGCAAGTATCAGCAGTGTTCTCATTAACCTGTCATAAGTAAGAAAGTGCAGGTGAAACTTGCTGAAGAGCTTGCTCAGGGTAAAATAAAGAATTACCGCTATAAGGGCTGCGCCGGTAGGAGTACCAATCCAGCATAACACCACCTTTGTCAAGCTTTGCAACTCCAATTTCCCTTGCAGCAGGCCTATTCCTACAATGCCTCCTACTACTGCCTGGGAAGTGGATACCGGAAGCTGTACAATGGTCATCAGGGTTACCGTGATAGCTGCTGCCATTGAAATGTAAAAGGCTGTGGTAACTGATTGAGAAGTCAGGCTTCCATAGGTTCTAATCCCGGGCATTCCACCCAGGAGTGCACCTATAAGCACAAATACTGCCATCAGGATAACCGCTGTTCTATAGCGCAGCATAAAGGAAGATACAGCTGTCCCGAATACATTTGCTGAGTCATTGGAACCCAATGCCCAGCCCAGAAACACACCCCCAAGAATCCTGGGATCCATTATCTTTTCCTTCTCTTAGTATCTATCCGCTTAACTCTTAACCACGAGGGAGTCAGGACAAAATTTATCATCTCTCTAACTACCATACTACTAACTACCGGCTACCGGTAATCGGTTGTCCCGATATACGTCGGGAGAATCGTCAACCGTCTCCCCATCCACATCCCCTCTGTCATTCCTGCGAAAGCAGGAATCTATCTCATATTTCCTTGCTTGCCGATAAATATCTCTTCGTTCTTCTGGATACCTGCTTTCGCAGGTATGACAAGTAAGACAGGTACCGGCATAAACCCTAAAATAACAAACCTAAACTTTCCGAAGGAATCCCGGACCCCGATATAATATCGGGGCTTCGGGACTAAACCCTAAATCCTAACTTTCCTCCAGGGAACCAGGATACCAAGAAAATGACTTACTGCTCCCCTGTCTAACGTCTATAGTCTAAAGTCTTTCTGCCCTTTTCATATCATCCTTTTTGCAGCCACTATGCTCAGCCTATCTCCTACGTTTTCGGAAAGGTCGGAAATGTTACCTGTTTCAATGACTAATTCTTTCAGCAAAATTTTCTCGCCAATTTCTATGGGAGAAGAAAATATCTTCTTAATCATCTCTCTTTCTAACCTATCAGAAGAACTTTCCTTTTTATCAATCTCGTTCGTGATATCCCTCACTCCCCGCAAGTCCTCGAACAGTATCCTGATAGCCCTGGCCACGTCTTTAAAGGCTTCCGCATTTATATCGGTAAGCTGGGCAAAGTCTTCCTTAAGAAACTCGGGCATACGCAGGGACTCAGTCTGAATCTGGTATAAGACCGACTGTGCCTTGTTAAGCACTTTGTCCGTGCTTTCCAGAATCCCTAAGATATCTCCTCTTGACTCCGGGATAAGGGATTTTTCGTAGAGGCTGAGTTCAATTTCTCGCCTGATGTCATCTGCAAGTGATTCTGCAATGTGGGTCTTCTCAATAATTTCGTCAAATTCCTTTGAAATCCCCTTCTTGAAATAAGTTTCCAGAGCCTGTTTGAAATTTTCAATGCATTCCTCGGTTTTCTTTAAATATCTCTCTATCATAGAAGATAACTTGTGTTTTCTGCTGAAAAAAATACTCATTCTTACGCCCCCTTTTCAAAGTCAGTTTCTTATATTAGTGCTTTATTTTAATAGCTTTCAGTATACAACCAGAATCATAAATAGTAAATAGTAAGCAGTGAATAGTAAGGCGTGAGGCGTGAGAGGGTTGTGAGTTGCCAGTTGAGAGTTCCACATCTTACCCCACCTTCTTTCAAACCCAACATATAGTTGTTCACACTGCAAACAACACCACAACAGGGAGTGTAGTTGCTCAATTTATTGAGCCTTGCTATACGCCAGGATAACCATGCAGCCTGATAAATCCCCGAGGATATATCCCGGGACAGGCAGGAATCTATATCATGCATCCTCCCAGTCTAACGTCTAAGGTCTACAGTCTAATGTCTACTATCTTCCCATCTCTTCCCTTTCCATCTCTTCAGGATTTCCTGCTTCATAATTTTGTATTTATTCAGTGAAGGATGGAGTTTCTCAGCAATGGTTAATTCTTCATAAGCCCGGGAGAATTCTCCAATCATGAAGTAGCAGCGTGCCATGTTGGCATGAACTTCCACGTAATCTCCTGCTATGTTCTCCAGCCTCTGGTAAATTGCCAGTGCACCGGTGAAGTCCCCGGTAAGAAAGCGTGCTTTCCCCAGCTTGTAGAGTACGCGGGGAGAGAAAGGGGAGATGCGCAGGGCTTTCTCCATAGATTCTCTACCTTTTCGTATATCGCCTCTTCTCATGTTTGTTTCTCCCTGCTTCAAGAGATAATCCGAGGAGAAAATAACCGTAGAGACGCTAAGAGAAGCAAGCAGGGTTATGGCTCCTCCGCATAATAGCAGCTTCCTGTGGGGAGAGGAGAGTTCCCGGGGTTTGGTATCCATTAAACTCCCGGCGAAATAGTAAAGATAGAATAGAAAAATAGGATAGCGAAGAGATACAGAGAATAATCCGTGAAAAAGCATTCCTGCCAGGGCGGAGAATATGGATAATTTTTGTATGTCATCTCTTTTGCGCCATCCTTCTCGCAGGACGAAGAACCAGAAAAGTAAAAAGATAATCTCTCCTATTATGCCCTCTTCGGCAAGAACCTGGAGGTATTCGTTATGAGTGCGGGGGGCTAACATGGTATCGGAAGGCACGTAAACTTCCAGTTGGGGAGAGCGGAAGCGAGGAAATACAAAGGGAAAGGTATCTTTTCCCCATCCTGTCAGAGGGCGGGCAAGAAACATTTTCCATCCTCCTTTCCATACCAAATAGCGGAAGGGAATGGTAAGTCTGGCAGGACGTTCAAAGGAGGTATAGCGATGGTAGAAATTTAGCAGCACTCCGGTAAGAAGCATAGCCATAATGAGAAGAAACGTAATCAGAACAAGTTTTCTTCTCTCCCTTTTTACCTGGGGAAGGAAAAAGAGCGCATTTACTACTATAAAAGAGAGCCAGCCGCTTCGGGAACGGGAAATTATGAGAGCTACAAGGAGAGAAAGCAAAAGTATTCCCCAGAGCCATTTCTTATACGATTCTTTTGCCAGTTTAATATTGGTGAGGAGGAAAGGGGTAGAGATGACCAGATAAAGGGCAAACAGGTTTTTCTGTCCAATGGTAGCAGAGAAGTCGCGCCCTCCCCAGTGAATGAGTCCCAATTTTTGCAGGAAGCAGACGAGAATTACTAAGGGTAAGGGAAAGAGAAAGTAAGGAAGGAGGGAGGAAAACTTAATACGCTGGTAAGAGAGGAAGAAGAGGAGAAAGAAGAGGGAGACAAGGAGAGTGGAAGAGAGGGAGATGAAGAAGAAAGGAGAGAAAGAAGAAACAATTAGGAGCCATAGAAAGTGAATGAGCAGCAAATAAAAGATAGGTGAGTAATATAGTTTTTCTTTTTTTAGCAGGAAAAGGGTGAAGAGAAAGAATTGTAAGGAAATCCCGAATATAGAAAGAACAAGCCTCAATGTGCCGGGATAGGCTGTCCAGGGAAAAAAGGCAAGCGGAAGGACAAGGAAGAGAAAGGCAATTGGAAAATATCGAATGATCTGTGGGGTAGCACCGGAACTTAAATTATAAAGCTTACTCATCACCCGGCGTAAATAGGCGTATTTAAAACACTAAACTCAAAACCTCCAGAGGAGTCTCCCGAATATGCCAGGAGAGTTATCTGGAGGAGCTTGAAATTTTCTCATGACTGCTCACTATCCTTCCAGTCTAACGTCTATAGTCTTCTCCTGTCTCTCCTGGATGCCCGCTTTCGCGGGCATGACAGGCAGGGCTGATTGATATTCTTCCCGTATCTTCCTCCTTCCTTTGTGCCTTTCACTTACTCACTACCTCTCCCCTCGCTACCAACTACCTTCCCAGTCTAAAGTCTAACGTCTATAGTCTAAAGTCTCCCAACCTATGTCGGGACACTTTTCCATTTTCTCCACCAGAGGAAACCAAGGGTGAGCAGGAAAGGGGTAAGAAATTGCAGAA
This sequence comes from Caldisericota bacterium, assembly GCA_013152825.1. Taxonomy (GTDB): domain Bacteria; phylum CAIJMQ01; class CAIJMQ01; order JAADFP01; family JAADFP01; genus JAADFP01. The sequence goes on from JAADFP010000079.1 coordinate 5,077, forward strand.
GAGTCAAATTGCCGATAAGAATTATGGTATCTCCCCGTACAATATCCAGCAGGGCGCGGAAGGTGATGTAGATGAGAAAGTATAGAGGAAATAATCGGAATTTCTGATGACCACTATTCCGCAGCTTCCAGAGGAAAAGGAAGAGGATGAAATTAAAAATAGAGGCATAGAGCTGGGTGGGGTGTATGGGGAGAAGTCCGTAGTGGTATCCTGCTGGCGAAGAGAGGGGGAAAGTCATGCCCCAGGGCATACTGGTAGGTTTTCCGTAACAGCAACCATTGAAAAAACATCCTATCCTGCCTATGGCTTGTCCCAGGGGTATATAAGGGGTAAGGAAGTAAGAAACACGGCGAATTGAATAACCGGATTTTCGTATGTAGAGGGAGGCGAATAACAGGGCTAAGAAGAATCCTCCCAGGTAGGCAAATCCCCCCCGCCAGAATTCTGCACTGGTGGGATTGGAGAGAAAGTCAGGCAGATGAAGAATAATAAATAATAATTTTCCCCCTGCCAATCCAGCTATGATGAGTATCATCCAGAGATTGCCCAGAAACTCTCCCTCTATCTGGAAATTGTCTTTTTCCTTCCAGGCAAGAAGAAAAGACAGAAAGAACCCCAGGGCAACAAATATACCATAGGTATAAATGGTGAAATGGCCGATTCTAAACAGTATTTGGTACATCTTTACGCATGGAAATTATTAAATAATGCAGTGTTCCCCAGATTATGAAAGTATCCGCCAGGTTAAATGACCAGGGAAATCCTTTCAGACTCAAGTAATCCACTACCCCGGCTCTGAATATCCGGTCAAGCACATTGGATAAGGCCCCGGCCAGGAGTATATAAAGGGGAACACGGTAGGCAGGGAGACGGAGTGTGGCAAATACTACAAGATAGAGAGCAAGTATGGAAAGAAAGGCGGAAAGCAAAAGGTTTCTACTCATTACCCCAAAGGCGATACCCGGGTTAAAAATAGGCACATGGAGATAAAACAGGCCGGGGATGAGTGTTATCCCCGCTTTTATTTTTACCACGTAGAATTTTACCGCCTGGTCTGCGAGCAGGGGAAGAATAAAGAAAAGTATTTTAGGCAGATTTTTCCTCCTTCACTTTACATTCTTTGCAGAGGTTAGCATAGGGAACAGCTCGTAATCTGGATAGGGGGATTTCATTACCGCATGCCTGGCATATTCCGTAAGTTCCTTCTTCGATTCTCTTCAATGCTTCATCTATTTTTTCCACGATATTCCTTTCTGTTTCCATGGCCTCTATTTCTGTATCTCTTTCCGAAGCGTCGCTCCCCAGATCAGCAAAATGTATGGAATAAGAGGATAACTCGCCAGAGGCTTCTTTTAAACTTTTGTTCATAATATCTTTCTCTAATTCGTTGAGTTCTTCCCCTACTTTTTCTCGTATATCCAGAAGTTTTTTTTGCAACATTTTTATTTCTTTCTCTTTAAGCATGATTTACCTCCCTTAGAAAACTACTACAACGAGAACATACATTAGGATGCTCTAAGTCTTTCCCCACTGTTTCTGACCACAGCCAACAACGTTCACATTTTTCTCCCGATGCTTTATTCACTTTCACTTCCCATTTATTCCCTTTTTTTACCTCTACCTGGGAAACGATAAAAAGCATGGGTAAATCCTGAAGAAATTCCTGGATGAATTCCTCTTCTTCCTGGCTAAAAGTAATGTTTACCCGGGCTTCCAGTGAACTGCCTATTATCTTGTTTGTTCTTGCTTCTTCCAGTGCCTGGTAGACTCTTTCGCGTATAGTCCAGAACTTCTGCCATTTATCTTCTAATTCCTTGTCCACCCTATCAGGAGAGGGAAAACGGGAAAGGAAAATGCTTTCCTCTTTCTCCTGGAGATGTTTCCAGACTTCTTCGGCAGTGAAGGAGAGGAAAGGAGCAATAAGTTTTATGTAATCTCGCAGGATAATGTACAAAACGCTCTGGGCAGATCTCCGCGCCGCGGAATTGGCCGGGAAGACATAAAGCCTGTCTTTGAGTATATCGAGGTATAAAGAACTTAAATCATTGACGGCAAACTGGTATAGCTCCTGGAAAGCACGGATAAACTCGTACTCCTGGTAAAATTTCAGAACTTTCTCTACGAGCTTTTGAAGACGGTTATAAATCCATTTATCTATTTCCCACCAGGTTTCCTTTGGCTGGGCATCCCCGGAGAAAGAGAAATCGTACAGGTTTCCCAGGATAAATCTGCAGGTATTCCTGATTTTGCGGTAGGCATCTATGGCCCCTTTGATAATTTCTTCCGAAACTCTCATATCCCGGGAATAATCCGTAGAAGCCACCCATAGACGCAGTATTTCTGCTCCGTACTTTTTCACCGTATCCTGCGGGTCCACTACATTGCCCAGGGATTTGGACATTTTCTTTCCTTCACTGTCCACCACAAATCCATGGGTGAGTACTTCCCTGTAGGGAGGAGCACCAAATAACCCCAGGGAGGTCAAGAGCGAGGTTTGAAACCACCCCCGGTGTTGGTCGCTTCCCTCCAGATACATATCCGCGGGCCAGAAATTTTCGCCTTTTTCTTTTAGCACGGCAAAGTGGCTCACTCCGGAATCCATCCACACGTCAAGTATATCGGTCTCTTTTCGGAATTCAGTCTTTCCGCATTGCGGACAGGAAAAGCCTGTAGGCAGTAGCTCTCTTTCTTCTTTTTCGAACCAGAAGTCCACACCTTCCTCTTTTACTTTCTCCAGTATGGGGGCAAGAACTGAATTATCTACTATTACTGCCGCGCAGTTCCGGCAGTGAAAAGCAGGTATAGGAATGCCCCATAACCTCTGCCGTGAGAGACACCAGTCAGGCCTTAACTCCAGCATTCCTCTGATTCTGTTCTCAGAAGCAGAGGGCACCCATCTTACCTGTTTTACCTTTTCCAGAGCCAGTTTTCTTAGGTTATGCCTTTCCACTCCCAGAAACCACTGTGTAGTAGCACGGAATATAATGGGTTTTTTGCATCTCCAGCAATGAGGGTAGGTATGAGTAATCTCTCCTTCTTTAACCAGAGAGCCCTCTTGCTTTAATTTTTGAATAATAAGCGGGTTTGCCCTATCTATCCTGAGCCCACTGAATTCTCCTGCCTTATCATTAAAATATCCTTTTTCATTGACGGGGGAGAAAGGTGGAAGCTTATACCTTTCACCGGTATGAAAGTCTTCTTCTCCATGTCCCGGCGCAGTATGTACGCATCCTGATCCTTCTTCCATGCTTACATAGGGGGCAGTAACGATGACTCCCTTGGTTTCCGGAAAAAGGGGATGCTGGTATGCAATGCCCTCCAGATCTTTTCCCTGCACGCGTTTTAGAGGTTTGCCTAACTTGGAACCTATTTCTTCTTCTACACGCTCCCGGGCCTTTTCTGCTACCAGCCAGGTTTCTTCTCCCTTCTCTATCCAGAGATAATATTCTTCCGGGTGGAGAGCAACTGCCAGGTTGCCGGGGAGGGTCCAGGGAGTAGTAGTCCAGATTAAAATGAAAGAAGAAGAAGGCAGGGAATATTTTCCCGGGTCATCTACCTTAAATTTTACCCAGATGGAAGGGGATACTTTCTCTTCATACTCTATCTCTGCTTCTGCCAGGGCTGTCTCGCATTCAATACACCAATAGATAGGCTTTTCTGCCCTGTAGATGTAGCCCTTTTGGTAAAGAAGCAGAAAGGCTTCCATTATCTTTGCCTGGTAGGAGTAATTCATGGTGAGGTAGGGGGTATCCCATTCTCCCAGGATACCCAGCCGTTTAAATTCTTTTTTCTGTCTATTTACGAAACTTAAGGCATATTCCCTGGCTTTTTTGCGGAAAGGCAGAATATCTACCTCGCTTTTTCTTCTCTTCCCCAGTTTTTTCAATAGCTGCAATTCCACGGGCAGGCCATGGCAGTCCCACCCCGGTATATAAGGGGTAGCATACCCGGAAAGTGCTTTGCTTTTCATTACAATATCTTTCAGGATTTTATTGTAGGCCTGTCCCAGGTGGATATCGCCGTTTGCATAGGGGGGGCCATCGTGCAGTATATAGATTTTCTCCTTTCCCTGGAGCATTTTATGGTAAATCCTGTTTTCTTCCCAGAATTTTAGTAGTTCAGGCTCTCTTTGCGGCAGGTTGGCCTTCATGGGGAAAGAAGTGCGGGGTAGGTTGAGTGTTTTATTGTAACCCATGTCTATTATCCTCTAAATTGAATAAAATCTAAAAATCACACCTGGCTTCAGCGTAATCTCAATCCCAGCTCAATAATAGAATCCACCAGAAATCTATTGACAAATACAAGAATAAAAATAGCAATGACGGGAGTAAAATCTATTCCTCCGAAGGAAGGAATTTTCCTTCTCAAGGGTTCCAGAACAGGATCTGTGCTTCTTCTCAAGAAGAGAACGATAGGATTGTAGGGGTCTGGATTTACCCAGGAGATGAGAGCACGGATTATAATCATCCACATATAAATATTCACAGCCCAGCGCAGGATTATCCCTACGGCTATGAGGAAATTGCCCACTATAAACATGGCGTAATTTTAACATACCCCTTCTTAGTATGCAATTATAGGCGGGCAAGATACCAGGGAACTAATTCTCTACTCAATACCTACTATTTATCCAAAAGCAATCTACGATTAAGTCTGTGGTCTCCGACGCATGTGGGGAGTAGGCCCAACCCTAAACAATAGGTGTTGCAGGATTAAAATTATGGTAAAATCTCCGCACAAACAGGAGGTAATTAAATGGCGAGAATCACCTTTATCGGAGCGGGGAGTCTGATATTTACACGTAATTTAGTAAGGGATATTTTGACCTTTCCTCTTCTGAAGGATTCGACACTTGTTTTAATGGATATAGACAAGGAGCGGCTCGAGTTTGCCCGGAGAGCTGTACAGGCTATTATTGACAAGGGTAATTATCCTGCCCGGGTGGAAACCACTCTGGATAGAAAAGAGGCGCTTAAGGGTGCGGATGTGGTCTTGTGTACTATCCTATCCGGTGGTGTGCAGGTCTGGAGGCACGACATTGAAATTCCCAAGAAGTACGGGGTTGATATTAATGTGGGTGATACGCGCGGTCCTGGTGGAATATTCAGGGCTTTGCGTACTATACCAGTGATGCTGAGTATCTGCCGCGACATGGAGCGTTACTGCCCTGAGGCATTTTTGCTTAATTATACCAATCCCATGGCTATGTTATGCCGGGCCATGCAGAGAGAGTCACATATCCGGGTTACGGGATTGTGCCATAGTGTTCAGGGTACTGCTGAGATGCTGGCCAAGTGGATTGATACTCCAATGGAGCAGATTACCTATTTGTGTGCCGGGATTAATCATCAGGCCTGGTATATTGAATATAAAAAGAATGGCCAGGATGCCTATCCCCTCATTCGCCAGGCACTCAAGAGGGAGGAGATTTACCGGGAAGAGATTGTGCGCAACGAAATGTTTCTTCACCTGGGTTATTATGTCACCGAGTCCAGCGGACATAACTCAGAATACAACTGGTGGTTTCGCAAACGCCCCGATCTTATTGAGAAATACTGCCTGCATGGTACTGGCTGGAATCCTGGAGAACACGCTTATATTTTGAAAGAATATTTGAAGGCGGAAAAGACCTGGAAGCAGGAAGTAAAAAAGTGGTTCGAGGAAGGTGCTCCCATCTCTTTAGAAAGAGGGCATGAATACGCAGCGTATATTATTAATGCATTGCAGGGTGGGGAGCCGTTTGAATTTAACGGCAACGTACCCAATACAGGTATTATTACTAATCTTCCAGATGGTGTATGTGTGGAAGTGCCTGTATTAGCTAACCGGCGCGGCTTTAATCCTATCCATGTAGGTGCTCTTCCTCCCCAGTGTGCTGCACTCAACAGCATAAATATTTCTGTGGAAGAGATGGCTGTAGAGGCAGCCCTTACCGGAGATCCCACGCTGGTATTCCATGCTGTTGCTTATGACCCACTGACTGCTGCAGTACTCTCTCTGGCTGAGATAAAAAAGATGGTTAGGGAGATGCTACAAAAGAACCGGGACTATCTGCCGCAGTTCAAGAGTATCAGCATATAACCCCGGGGTTATATGGTTAACAACAGCAGTTTTTCGCCTATCTGGAAGATGTCGCCTGCTCCCAGGGTGACAATTGTCTCCTCGTTTTTCATGGATTGGCTTAAATAGTTTACGACTTCTTCCTGGGTTTTGTAGTAGCGAACGGGAGCCCCCTGGTGCTGAAGTATTTTTCGGATAATGTCTGTATCCACCCCGGGAAGCGGATTTTCTCCGGCGGCATAAATAGGGAGAAGAACTACTTCATCAGCCAGGCTGAGAGATTTTGCCAGGTTTTCTGAAAGGGATATAGTGCGGGAATAGCGGTGAGGTTGAAATACTACTCTTATTTGTCCCGGGAATCTTTTGCGTAATGCTTTAAGTGTTTCAGCAATTTCAGTGGGATGATGGGCATAATCATCATAGATGGAAACATTCCGGGTTTTTCCTTTGAATTCCATTCGTCTTTTTACTCCCGGAAAGGAAGAGATTATTTCCCGCAGGGTTTTCTCAGGTATTCCGAATTTAAGTCCCAGATAAATAGAGGGAAGGGCATTGAGGACATTATAGCTCCCGTAAAGAGGGAGAAAGAATTTTTTTATGGTATGATTGCCCATTTTTATCTGGAAAGAAGTTCCTCCTTTTTCTTCCTGCAGTGATTTTGCCTGAAGAATTCCTTCCTCTATTCCGTAAGTGATGAAAGAGGGGGTAGGTTTTGGGGGTAGTATTTCCTTCACGTAGGGGTGGTGTAAACAGAAAAGAATACAGCCTTCTGGGGAGGTTTTCTCTGTGAATTTCCTGAAGGCATGGATGAGAGTCTCCATATTTTTATAAAAGTTCAAGTGGTCGTTGTCTATGTTGGTAATAATAGAGATAAAGGGAGTCAGGTAAAGGAAAGAGCCGTCACTTTCGTCCGATTCAGCGATAAATAATTCTTTTCTATCCCAGGAAGCATTTTTCTCTTCGCCGGTGATTTCTCCCCCTATAAAATAGGAAGAAGATATACCGGCCTCCCGAAAGAGAAAGGAAAGCAATGCGGTGGTGGTAGTCTTTCCGTGTGTGCCTGCGATAACTATTTCTTTTTTGCTTTTCCCCAGCTGAGCCAGAAATTCTCCCCGGCTTACCTGTGGTATTCCTCTTTTTTGAGCTTCTCTCCGTTCCGGGTTATTTTCTTCGATGGCCGAAGAATATATTAAAGTACGGGCACTGGTGAGGTTTTCTGCCCTGTGGTGAGAGAAGATTTTTATGCCTTTTTCCTGCAGGGCTTTTAGATATACGCTTTTTCCCGTATCAGAACCCTGCACATCTTTGCCTTTATCCCTTAGAATCCAGGCTAATCCTCGCATTCCTGCTCCACCGATGCCTACCAGGTGGTAGGGAGGAAGGTAGTTTTCAGTTTTCAGTTGCATACTTCTCCTTTCTTAAAAATTATAACTCTTTTTTCTTTACTTACCACTATTCTACTCTGTCATTCCTGCGAAAGCCCCGATATTCATCGGGACAGGCAGGAATCCATATCATGAACATATATACATAATATTGCTTTTTACTGGATACCCACCTGCTCCCCTGCCAGCCCCGACGTTACGTCGGGGGGCAGGCTGGCGATCCCGACATCCGTCGGGAGAGAGCGGGCAGGCCCGCTTTCGCGGGTATGACAGGTAAAGCTGTATCCTGTATCTTGAAAGAGTTGTGAGTTGCTCCCGATGTATATCGGGATGAGTTATCAGTTCCACCTATCCCCCCACCTTATTAAAAACCAAAACTTCCCACCGGGGATACCATCTCATTGCTTGCTGCTTCAATCTACCCATATTTGAACCACCCTATGGCCTACAGTCTAATGTCTATGGTCTAAAATGCATCCTGCATCTTGCGTCCTTCTTACTCCCCCCTTCCCTCG
>JAADFP010000080.1 GCA_013152825.1 Caldisericota bacterium
CCCGCTTACGCCCCGAAGGCAAATGGAAAACATCTTATCTCTTTTAGGCAAGCATTTTACCTGTCCGCACTGTGGAAGGAAGCATTATATTCCCACACGCAGGGTTCTTATCCAGCGAGATGCTTTTGCTCTTTTGCCTTCCTTTATCTCCTCCTTGATAGGGGGAGTAAACGTGCTGCTTCTATGTGATAACATAACCTATGAGGTGGCCGGAAGAAAGAGCCAGGAAATTTTAAAAAACTCCCATAACGTATCTCTAAAGGTTCTCTATCCGACAGATTCTCCTCGCGTATATGCAGAGGAAAGATACCTGGGAGATATCTTACGGGAGGCAGAGGGTAAAGAGGCTATTATAACCCTGGGAACAGGCACCATCACTGACCTGGGAAAATACGCAGCGAATAAACTTAACCTCCCGGCAGTAAGTCTTCCCACCGCTCCCTCCATGAATGCTTACACCTCCGGGGTGGCAGCTTTCCTCTCCCGGGAGGGGCTAAAAGTAACCGTGCCGGTAAATCCTCCGGTAGGGGTGCTGGCAGATACTGAGATAATTTCAGGGGCACCTTTAGACCTGATTAAAGCCGGCTTTGCCGACAGCCTGGCGAAAGCATTTGCCAATGCGGACTGGAAGATTTCTTCTTTTCTCACTGGTGAAAGGTTCTGCCCTTTGCCGCTCGAAATAGTTACAGAGATAGAGTCTAAGTTTATCCAGCAGGGAGATAAAATAATAAACAGGGACGATAAAGTTATCGCCTATCTCATGGAAGGACTCATCCTGGGAGGATTCTCCATGGTCATTGCCGGTAAGTCGTCGCCTGCTTCGGGAGGAGAACACCTTATCTCCCATTTCCTGGATATGGAGGCACATGAAAGAGGGATTCCGCCTTACGCATACCACGGTATCCAGGTAGGGCTGGGTGTGCTTATTGTCTCCCGGCTTTACGATACACTGAAGGCTTTTTCTGCACAAGAAGTAGAGCGCAGGCTTAAAAAAAGGCAGGTTAATTACCAGGAGAGGAGTAAATTTCTGGAGCTGGAATTTCCCGCTGTAAAAGAGGTGTTTAAGAAAAAAATTCCGCTCCTTGAGGAGCTGCCCGCCAAGTTACCGGGGCTCTGGGAAAAGATAAAAGAAGAGGTGTTCCCTTTCCTTTATTCCCATAAAGAAATCGAGGAATACCTGAGAAAAGCGGAATGCCCACTGCGCTTTAGCGAAATAGGAGTGAACAGAGAACTGGCCAGAAAAGCAATACTCCAGGCCAGGTTCATAAGAGACAGGTTAACCGTGCTGGATATTGCTGACGAGCTGGGAATTCTGGAGCCGGATAATCTCTGCTCTTTCAGTTAACCCGGCAAGGGCTGTCAGCGCCTCCCTACCATTTATAACGAACGGTATAAAGAACCTTTGCTTCCTGGTTAGGCTTAACCTTTACCTTAAATTGCACTGTCTGAGCATCCCGCTTTTCCCAGGCTTGAGACGAATTTACAATCGTCCAGTCTCCCCAGAGATGCTCTACCACTTCTATGGTTACCTCTTCCGCTTTGTGATTTCTTAGAAGAATCTGGTATGAAGATTCCCAGAGACGGTTGCCCAGTTTTTCCTGTTTTAATTGCTTCCTTTCTCCCACTAAGTCAAAGGCATAACCTAAAAACAACCTTACTTTTTCATCCTTGGGAGTATGGTCAATCTCGTCTTCGCCGATAAACTCCATGTCTCCCTGCGAGGCTTTATAGACCCGTATCTTGCCCTTGGGAAGAGGCATGCCGAGATTGTACTTGCGGGAATTGATAAACTCCACGTTCACAGCTACTTTTTTCGCACTTTTTGCTCCATCGTAAGTGTATATTTTCTGGAAGGGAACATGCGAGGCTTCCAGGAGAGAGATCTGCTTTATCTGGTTATTTTTCAGGGTGGTTTTGCGGGACAGGGTGTAAATGCGGTATTCAAAAAATGGTTGCTCTTTAAATTGGGGCACGCTTGCATTCATTGCTTCGTACATCACCCTTCTTTGCGGTACTGCTTTCTTTTCTACCCGGTGCACCTCTCCGGCAATAAGTTTAAGATTGGCATCAGTGAAAGTTGTCCCGGAGCGATTGTCAAGTGTAACCCAGCCTTTCAAATCAAGCAGATTTTCTTTCTCCCCTATCCTTACCACGTAATCTGCCTTCCAGTTAATTCCTTTTGTTATATAAGTAACTTCAACATCTACTTTCCCTTTCTTCTCCGATTTTATCCACCATACCAGCGTGGGACGGGTAATCAGCCCCTGTGGGAGAGAGGGAAACACAATGCTTTTTATGTTGTCCATTTTCAGGAGAATCAGGTTTCCTTTACGCAATTGGAGAATTAAAGTATCTCCCTGGAAACTTTTCAGTTTACCTTCAAATGTATTATCGTCTTTCTCTGTTATGCTTATATCTCGCTCCAGGTACTTCTGCAGAAGTTTTTGCGCATTTAAAAGATCAAACTCGTAATTCTGCTCCAGGAGAGAAGCAGGGAAACGGGGTGAGAGCACGCGAAAGAGCACACTTGAGGGCTCTACCAGTGCAGCTACACCCGAGAATCTTTTCTCGTTAATACCTTTAACGAGCTGTAAAGTACGTACATCTTTAACCAGGGCAAAGTTCTGGTTGTAAACAGTGAGAGAAACTCCTTTCTCGTTCATTGCTGATAAGGCAGCAAGAAACACAAAGAAGAAAATAGTACCTGAAAAAAGCCATTTCTTCATAAGCACCCCCTTTGTTGCATTATAGCATCTTACCCAGACTATACCCAAAAGGGGAACCCGGTATACATAAAAACCGACAACAAGCTTGACTAAGCACGAATATAGATGATAAACTATCGGCAGTGGGAGGTGAAAAAAATGGATATACAAAAGGTAATTTTCAATGTGGTAGAGAAAGGAACATCCAACCGCATGACAAATGCCCTAATAAATTCATCCTTGCGTAATCCTCGCACCCGCAAAGCGCTCCTTAAAGCCACGGAGAAGGTTATATACTCTGCCGCTATGAAAGGACCGTCCCGGCCCAAGAAAGTTTACCTGGATAGATATTACATGGGAAGAGCGCTGCTTAACTCCCTGGATAAAGCTCTCTCCTCCAATTCGCTGTCTAAGGAATGTATTAATAAATTATCCAATGTTTTCTTTGGCAAGATACTCCTCTCGGGGATTCACACCCGAAAGAAATTTTACGAAGAGCATGGCTTCCAGCCTCCTTCTTTTATCACCATTTCTCCCACAAATGTGTGCAACCTTAAATGTGTGGGATGTTATGCAGGCGAAATATACACAAAGCATGTCCTGGAGTACGATGTATTTGACAAAATAATTGATGATATGAAAAAAGAATTTGCCGCACACTTCTTTGTTATTTCAGGAGGCGAACCTTTTGTTTACCGGGACAAGGGGAAAACACTCTTCGATATTTTAGAGAAACACCAGGATGCTTACTTCATGGCTTACACCAATGGGACAAAGATAGATAAAGATGTCGCCAAGAGGCTGGCAGAGCTGGGTAATTTCACTCCTGCCATCTCCGTGGAAGGATTTGAGGAGGAAACGGATGCCCGGAGAGGCAAGGGAGTATTTAAGAAAATCATGCAGGCCATGGATAACCTGCGGGAAGCCGGGGTCATGTTTGGCATATCAGTAACTCCCTGCCGTCATAATGCTGAGCTGTTGCTTTCCGATGAATTTCTTAAGTTCTTCTTTGACGAGAAAGGAATCTTCTATGCCTGGTTCTTCCAGTACATGCCCATTGGCAGGTCCCCTTCCATGGACTTGATGGTGACACCGGAGCAACGGGTAAAGATGTACCACCGCATCTGGGACCTGGTGATAAACGATAAACTTTTCCTGGCAGACTTCTGGGATTCGGGCACAGCTTCAGACGGCTGCATGTCCGCAGCGCGAGGCGGTGGATACTTTTACGTATTATGGGATGGCACTATTACCCCCTGTGTCTTTATCCCCTTTAAGGACAGAAGATATGGAAACATATACGAGGTTTATAAACGGGGAGAAACACTTACCGATGTCATAAAGTCACCCCTGTTTACTGCCATCAGGAAATGGCAGTCCAATTACTGGATGGACCAGCCGCGCGAGAAATGCGGCAACTTGCTAGCCCCCTGTATCATCAGAGACAATTGCCAGGTATTCTACAAAATAGTCAAAGCAGTAGGCGCACAGCCGATAGATGAAGGAGCGGGTTCCTACCTGAAATTTGTGGAAAAGGGAGAAATGCCCAAATACAACGAGGAATACCGCAAACTGACAGACCCCCTCTGGGAAGAACATTTCCTCAAAGAGGAAGATGAAGCTGTTGTGTCAGAAGTAGTGGCGGGTAAAGAGTAAACCGAGAGCCGGGGCTTTTCTTAATGGTTAAGACATTAGCCTGATAGAGGTAAGCTTACCCGCCCCCCCTGCTACTCGCCGGGGGGAGCAGTACTTGTAAAGTATTAAAATTCAAAAAGTATGAATAGCCCGATTAGGTTATTTATTACATCTTTACTCCTTACCACTCTATTGATTTTTGCAGGCATTACCTTTACCCAGGCTGCCGAGTTGCAGAAATTTGCTGGAGCCAGGTTGGTAAATAATCTGGCAAACGATGGAGACAGCTTCTTTGTGGAAGTGGGTGGGAAAATCCACTATGTAAGGCTCTATTTTGTTGACTGTCCTGAAATTTCTGCGGAGACAGCAAGTGATACACGACGGGTGAAGGAACAGGCACGCTATTTTGGCCTGGCCGACCCAGCGCGTGTAACTTATTTTGGTCACAAAGCAAAAGCTTTCGTTGCCGATAAACTTGCCAGGCCCTTCACTGTTTATACCGCCTTTGCGAACGCCATGGGAAGATCAGCAAAGAAGCGGATATATGCCTTTATTATCACCGCAGAAGGTGATGACCTGGCCAGTCTGCTGGTTAGGGAAGGGTTAGCCCGCACGCGCGGTATAGGCAGAAAAACACCCGAGGGCATACCACGCGAGGAAATGACGAATGACGAAAAGGCTTAGAGATATGGAAGTCTCGGCAATGTTGAAACGCGTGGGCATCTGGTCGGAGAGCAATCCTGACCGCATTGCTGAATTGAGGGCTAAACAGCGTAGCGAAGAGGAGGAATTGCAGGAAATACAAAAGCAGATTGAGAAAAAAGC
>JAADFP010000081.1 GCA_013152825.1 Caldisericota bacterium
TTGTAAAAGGCTGGAAAATGGTAAGGAGAAATACTGACCGAATCAGAGACCTGGTGCTGGACATGCTGTTTTACGCCAAACCCCGCAAGCCCGAATATCAATCAGTAGATGTTAATAAAATTGTGCAGGAAATCTGTGAATTACTGGAGAACAAGGCCAAAGAAAAAGAGGTAAAATTAGAGTGGATTCCTGCTTCTCCCTCAAAAGAGGTTAGCGTTGATCCAAAGGGAATTTACCGGTGCCTTTTGAACCTGGTTAGCAACGCCCTGGATGCCTGTGAGACAGGGGATAAGGTAACTGTTAGGGTTGAGATTGCAGAAGAAAAGGGATTTCTCTATATAGCTGTCTCAGATACGGGTTACGGAATTCCGGAAGACAAGTTAGAAGACATCTTCACCCCCTTCAAGAGTTCCAAGGGATACGGAGGAACCGGGTTGGGACTGGCCGTAGCTCACAAGATAGTCTCTGAGCATAATGGGACAATTTCTGTGGAATCAGAGGTGGGAAAAGGCACCACCTTTTTGGTCAGCATACCCCTGGAATTGAAACAGGATTTACCCCAAGAAAAGAAGGACGATTAGTTTTTCACTCTCCCTTTATCACGTGGGTAGGGCATTTCTCTATTACTTTATTCCAGTCTATATTTTCACCTTTAACTTTTACTCTGTCTAAACGGGAAAGATTATTGATAACCTGAAATGCACCGGAGGAAAGCTTCTCGCATATCTTGCAGGCAATACAGCCCACGCTACACACTGCTCTTACTTTTCTACCCGGCTCTGTATTACTGCAAGCCACATAGATAAGAGGCTTGCTGTAGGGAACAAGTTCAAATAGATTCCGGGGACATGCTTCCACGCATTTACCACAGCTTATACACTTCTCATAATCTACTACCGGTGACCCTTTTACCATTTTTATGGCCTCTACAGGGCAAACCTTAACACAATCAGCAAAGCCAAGACAGCCGTAAGAGCAGGCTATTCCTCCTCCCTGCGTAAGGTTGCTGGCCAGACAGGAAGGAGCACCCTGGTAGGAGGCAAGAACTTTCCTGGTTTCCTCGTCCACATTACATCTCAAGATAGCCACCTTCTTATCCTGTGACTCCATGGATACACCCAGAAGTTTGGCTATTTTGCGGTTCACTTCTTCTCCCCCTATGCTGCAGAGGCCAGGAGCTGTCTCTCCTCCGCACATACCCTTAGCATACGCTTCACATGAAGGGAACCCACAGGCACCGCAGTTTACCCCGGGAAGGATAGAAACTACCTTTTCCAGGCGAGGATCCTCCTTCACATGGAAGGTCTTATCAGCAATTACCAGTAGAATGGCAAAGAATACTCCCAGAGAAATCATAAAAATTAGTGATAACATCTAAATAACCCTAAATTAGTTATGAGTTGCCAGTCCCGAGTTGTGAGTTCCACCTGCCAAGTTCCACATGAAAAACCACAAATCCCAAGCTCCAAATGTTTATTGTTTTGATTATTGGAATTTATATATTTTAATATTGTTCGTGATTTGTCCCGATTTATATCGGGAGTGATTTGGTATTTTTTCATAACTGCTTACTATCTCCTCCTAACTATATCTACCATCTACTAACTACTGAATTCCTTACTCACTTATTCACCTACTCACTTCCTCACGTTTATCAGTCTATAGTCTTCTCCTCATCCTCCCTTTATCAGCCCGAAAAATCCCATAAAAGCCAGGGAGAGCAATCCTGCAATAATCAAAGCCAGAGGCGCTCCCTTCAAATTCTTTGGAACAGGAGCCAGGTCCAGGTCTTCCCTTATCCCCGCCATGATAAGCAAAGCAAGTGAAAAACCAAGCCCGGTAGAGAAAGTGTAAAATAGGGAATGTATAAAATCGTACTTTTTCAATACCATAAAGAGAGCCACTCCTAAAATTGCACAATTCGTGGTGATAAGGGGAAGGTAAATCCCCAGGGCAGAATAAAGGTGGGGAATGGCTTTCCTGAAATACATCTCCAAGAATTGCACTAAACTTGCAATTACCAGGATAAATACCGGCAACTCAAGGTAAGGAAGATTTTTGGGGATGAGAACCAGATAAAAAATAGGCCAGGAGAAAAGCGCAGTTATGGTCATCACAAAGGTAACTGCCATACCCATACCCAGGGCAGTATCGAG
Organism: Caldisericota bacterium; assembly: GCA_013152825.1. Classification (GTDB taxonomy): domain Bacteria; phylum CAIJMQ01; class CAIJMQ01; order JAADFP01; family JAADFP01; genus JAADFP01. Next base: position 2,157 of record JAADFP010000081.1, read on the forward strand.
TTTGCGCGAAACTCCCAGGTAGGGACATATACCCAGGAAATAAGCAAATACTATGTTCTGGGTGGTAAGTGCAGCCAGAAAAATCAATAAAAAATCCATATAAGCTTACCTCGTAGATTTTTTCTGGAAGGTATTAATTACCCCCAGTATAACTCCCAGAGACAAAAATGCACCGGGGGGAAGTGCCATGATTACCCAGGGGGTAAACCACTGCCCCAGAACCGGGTGTCCCAAAAGCGTACCAAAACCTAGAATCTCCCTTACCGTGGAAAGAATTATCAGGGCAAGGGTAAACCCTATACCCATACCCAGGGCGTCCAGAAAACTTAACCATACCGGGTTCTTGGAGGAGAAGGCTTCTTGCCTCCCCATGATAATGCAATTAACCACAATAAGCGGAACGTAGGGGCCTAACTTCTTACTCAGGAAGGGATAGTTTGCTCGCAAAAAGTAATCAACCAGCACCACAAAAGTAGCAATGATAACAATGAAAGTAGGCATACGCACCTGTTTGGGAATGAGCTTTCTGAAAACAGAAATGACCGTGGAAGAAGCCACCAGCACAAATACCACAGCCAATCCCATGGCAATACCATTAGCAAGATAGCCGGTAACTGCCAGGGTAGGACACATGCCCAGAATCTGCCGGAAAACCGGGTTCTCTCTCCACAATCCTTTAATAAATACTATATACGATTTCATTTATTCTTCTCTACAAATTCCTTGAGGATTTTCACGTAATTGTTTACTATGCTCACTACTGCCCGGGAAGAAATAGTAGCACCCGTAATAGCTTCAATATCATTTTCTTTCTCTATTTTGCCTTTTATCACCTCTAATTTCTCTGCTTCTTTATCTTTAAACTGCCCTTTGAAAGATGGTTCATCTATCTTAGCCCCCAGGCCTGGCGTTTCCTGCGACTCCAGGATATCTATTCCCAGAATCTTTTTACCCTGCTTATCCAGAGCAATAAGCAGGCTGATATCACCCTGGAATCCGCCGCCTTTTCCGATTATCGCATATCCCACAATTTCCCCCTCTTTACCCCTGCATATAAAAACTCTTTTCCCCTGGAAAGACGTCTCCTTATAAGAAGCGGCTGGAACCAGTAAAAGTAATGAATTCTCAATCTCCTTTTTTAAATTCTCTTCTATCTTGGGAAGCATCTTATTGTACACAAAGGAAAGGGACCCCCCGGAAAACGCTCCTACTATTAAGAGAGTAAGAATCATTTTTATCCGGTAGTTCATTTCTTGCCTCCCAGGGGAAGTGGACGGGTAAGCCTATTTATTAAAGGGGTAAAGGAATTCATTATCAATATAGAGTACATTACTCCTTCTGGATAGCCACCGAACAGACGGATAAAGACTATCAAGGCTCCCATGCCAACTCCAAATACCCACCTGCCCTTCTTTGTATAGGGAGTAGTTACCGGGTCAGTAGCCATGAAAAATGCTCCCAGAAGGAAACCTCCAGCCAGAAGATGGAAAGCAGGGGAAGGATAGTTCTTTCCTGTGAAATAGAAAACGGAAGAAAGGATAGTTAGAGTGAGAATGGCAGCAAGCGGTATGCGAAAATCCGCTATCCTGAGAGCAATAAGAATCAAACCACCCACAATTAAGCCTATAGAAAATACTTCCCCCATACTCCCAGGGTGAAGTCCAAAGAGAAGTTTCTGCAGGGGGTAGATACCGTTACCGCTGAACTTGGGAAGGGTGGTGGCTAAAGGCGTAGCCTGGGTAATAGCATCCACCGAAACCCAGGAAGCCCGGGCAGGAATTCCCCAGGTGGTAAGCTGCACCGGGAAAGAAGCCATGAGAAAGGCTCTTCCCAAGAGAGCAGGATTGAAAATGTTGTAGCCCAATCCGCCAAAAACCTCCTTTCCCAGGGAAATAGCAATGAATCCACCCAGTGCCGCCATCCAGAGAGGCAGATAGGGAGGAAGAACCATGGCCAGAAGTACCCCGGTAAGAAGAGCACTTCCATCCCCTATACTAACAGGCTTTCTCCTTACCTTCTTAAAGATTACCTCCGTCACTACGGTAGAAAGGGAACAGGTAATTAACAGGAACAACGCTCTTATGTGGAAATAATAAACCCCCCAGAATAAGGCGGGAAGGAGACAGAGTATAACGGTATACATTACCTTGTGCAGCGAAAGAGAGGAACGAATATGGGGAGAGGTAGTTACTAATAGTTTCACTTCTTCATTCTCCGTAGTTTATCTTTACCTGCTTTTATGTACTGGACAATGGGAATGTTGGAAGGACATACATACACACAACAGCCGCATTCTATGCAGTCCATGAGATGATACTCCTCCAAGAGATCCCATTTTTCAAATTTTACTATTTTTGCCAGCTGCGTGGGAAGTATATTTGTAGGACATACATCCACGCAGCGGGCACACCTTATGCAGGGATATTCGGGAAGGAAATCCGTTCTTTTCAGGGCAAGTACACCAGAGGTGCCTTTTATTATGGGGGTATCCAGGGATACCTGGGCAATACCCATCATGGGTCCGCCAAAAACCACCTGGTTTACTCCTTCTTTTAGCCCCCCGCAGAATTCTACCAGGAGAGAAACGGGGGTTCCCAGTCTCACCCTGAGATTCCTGGGATTGTTCACCTCGCCAGTGACTGTAACCACTCTTTCGTAGAGCGGCTTCCCCTGGTAAACTGCCTCGTAAATGGCAAAACAGGTTCCCACATTCTGCACCACTATCCCAATATCCAATGGCAACCCGCCAGAAGGCACATCCCGCTTTAATATCGCTTTGATGAGCTGCTTTTCCCCTCCCTGA
>JAADFP010000082.1 GCA_013152825.1 Caldisericota bacterium
TCTTTGAGAGGTTTTACGTGGTGAATAAATCACGTTCAAGAAGGCTGGGCGGAACCGGCCTGGGGCTCTCCATTGTCAAGCATATCGTTCTTCTGCATAACGGAGAGATAAATGTGGAAAGCACCCCGGGTGTGGGGAGTAAATTTATTATTTTCTTGCCTGTTAGCCTTTCCTGAGATAGGTGTTTCCCCTGAAAAGTGATGTTTGTTGCTTTATCGGGGGATGAAATGATATTTACAAAAGTTTCTTAAACTCTTCGATACTTAGTCCTGCATCTCTTATAATACCAGCCATTGTAAAAGAATTAATTGGATTTGCCCTTGGAATGGTAATGATTCTTTCTCCATTGGTCATTATAATGTGTTTCCCTTGTCTTGCAATCCAGAAACCAACCTTCTCAAAGGCTCTTACAGCTTGTTTATGGTTTATCCCTGGCAGCTTAGGCATGATTATCCTACTTCTACATAACGTGACTCTTTTTCTCTGCTTAATTCCTCAACAGTTTGCAGATATGCCTGTATAGCATCTTTGATATTTTCCAGAGCTTCTTCTTCTGTCTGCCCTTGTGACCAACAACCGGGTAGCCCAGGAACCCAGACAGCATATCCCTCCTCTGTCTTCTTGAGATTTACTTTGTATCTCATAAATATAAATACCTCCTTGAGCACTCATTATTATTTTACACCATTTTTAGAAAAGGTTAATATTCTATCTTTCCGTAACAAAATCAAACTATCATGCCCCTCTTACAAAATTAACGGAAAATTAACAGAATCTTTATACCCTCTTAAATCTCGGGGGGTATAACTTAACAGGAGGTGAAAAAAATGAATGAGAAAAAAATCTGGAAAGTAAGGATTAGAAAGGTTTACCCGGAAGCCACCAACCACATAGCAGTAGGGGAAGTCATCGAGGAAAATCCCTCTTATGTGAAAATGCGCTGCAGGACTTACCATTTTAAGAAGTTGCTTACTCCTCAGTCCAAGTTTGTTACCAGCCAGATTAAGGTGAGAATCTTTCCCTGGGAAACTATTGCCTATGCCACAGAACTTCCTTCCAGCTTGCACTGGGAGAAGGCAGAGGTCGAGCTGATGGAAGATGGAGACCTTCTGCTCAAGGGGAAAGAGAAGAAAGAAGACGTGGGAATAAAAGGCGGTCCTTCATGGTTGGAAGACTGACTTTTTCAAATTGCAGTATTCCGGGGATTTTACCCCTGGGATACTTGGGGATAGAGTTTGGTTATCTATGTGTAGGTGCAAAAAGGAGGATTTAGTATGCGCTACGCAAAGCTTTTCCTGTGTTTAATGGTGGTGGTTCTGGGAGTAGCTTTCTCCCGGTCCCCACTTTTTGCTTCTTCTTCGGAAGTGGAAGCTTTGCTGAAGGTGCTGGTGAATAGGGGGGTGATTAGCGAAAAGGAGGCAGCTTCAGTATTGCAAGAAGCCAAAAAAGTAGTGGAACAGCAGAAAAAAGAAATTGCTCAGGAAAGTGCGGCAAAACTGCCTTCCTGGGTAGAAAATACCAAGTTCAAGGGTGATATACGAATGCGCTACCAGACCAGCAAGAAGAAAAAAGATGACGTGGCACGCAACCGGGTAAGGATCCGGTTCCGCTATGGTTTCGAGACAAAGGTTAATGATACACTAAAAGTAGGTGCGCGGCTGGCCACGGGCAGTGCAGACCCCCGTTCTACCAACCAGACACTTGGCAATACCTTCGAAACCAAGAGCTGGCAGCTGGACAAGGCATACCTGAAATACCAGCCCACGGAAACTTTCGAAGTGCTGGCCGGGAAATTCAATAAAGCATTCTTCGTTAAAGACGACTTGCTCTGGGACGGAGATATTACTTTTGAAGGCCTCTCTCTGATGTTTAAGCCGGAAGTATCCGACACCACAAAGTTATTCTTCAATACGGGTTTATTTGTGCTGGACGAGCTAAAATCCTCGGACAAGGATCCTCTTATGTCCTATTTTCAGCCGGGGTTTGAGGTTAAAATCAATGACAATGTCTCCTGGAAAATGGGAGTAGCTTACTACTCTTTCGAGAATGTAAAGGGTGGCACACTTGACCACAGTTCAGGCACAAACACTCTGAAAAATGGCGTATTGAAGTACGATTACGACAGTATCAATCCTTCTACCGTTTTAACTTATGCCTGGGACTCGCTTGACAAGACCTATGCCGTATCCCTGCTTTACGACTACGTGTCCAACATTGATTCAAAAGACAAGGGGTACCTGGCAGGTATAAAGTTCGGAAGCAATAAAGTGAAGGGTAGGGGAGACTGGCAGGTTTATTACAACTACCGCCAGCTGGAAAGAGACGCCTGGCTGGATACTTTCCCGGACTCCGACTTCTACGGCGGCAAGACTGATGTAGAAGGATACGAAATAGTAGTGAAATATGGACTGGCAAAGCATATAACTGTGGGACTGGATTATTACCACACCAGGAGAATAGATGCCGAGGCTAACCCGGAGAGTGTTTTACAGGCGGACTTGGGTATTAAGTTTTAACAAGGAGGTTATAGAATGAAAATGCTTTTCACTATGATTTTAACCGGGTTGCTCGTAATGGGAGCAAGCACGGTTTCCCACGCAGACAGTGGGTTGCTGGGAGCCGGGGCTACTTTCCCCTATCCCCTGTATTCCAAGATGTTTGATGTTTATCACAAGGAATACGGAGTAAGAGTAAATTACCAGGCCATAGGTTCCGGAGGCGGTATCCGCCAGTTGCTGAGCAAAACAGTGGACTTTGGTGCCTCTGATGCTTTCATGAACGACAAGGAGCTGAAAAAATCCCCCTACCAGATTCTGCATATACCCATGTGCCTGGGAGCAGTGGTGATAACTTATAACCTGCCGGGTTCGCCGGAGATAAAACTTACCCCGGATATTATCTCAAACATCTTCCTGGGCAAAATAACCAGGTGGGATGATTTCCGGATTAAAAAAGTAAATCCTGAGTTACGGCTTCCCGGCATGAAAATAATAGTGGCACACCGTTCTGACGGGAGCGGCACCACTTTTATCTTCACTGATTACCTCTCGAAAGTAAGTGAGGAATGGCAGGAAAAAGTGGGACGCGGTAAATCAGTTAGCTGGCCTGTGGGTCTGGGTGGCAAGGGTAATGCAGGAGTGGCTGGCCTGGTGAAACAAATACCAGGTAGCATAGGTTATGTGGAGCTGGTCTATGCTTTACAGAGCAATATGCCTGCTGCTATAGTAAAAAACAAAAAGGGGAACTTTATAAAAGCATCAATTAAATCCACCAGCCTGGCGGCAAAGGTTGCATTGCCTCCTGATACCAGGGTTTCTCTTACCAATACGGACTCGGATTTCGGTTATCCCATTAGCGGTTTTACCTGGATACTTGTTTACAAAGAACAGAACTACGACTCCAGAAGCAAAGAAAAGGCGAAAGTACTGGTTAACCTCTTATGGTGGATGACTCACCAGGGACAGAAGTATGCAGAAGGCCTGGGGTATGCTCCCCTTCCGGATGAAGCAGTGAAAAAAGCAGAGAAAATAATTAAATCCATTACTTACAACGGGAGACCCATACGGAGAAATTGAAGATTGTAAAAAATCCACGAAACCATCTCCCTGCCGGGCATACCGGCAGGGAGGCGGATATATAAAGCTTTTACTATTATGAAAAAAGATAGTTTAAAGTCAGAAAAAATATTTCAGAAGACCATCTGCTTTTCCGGAGTAATCATACTCCTTCTTCTATTAGGTATCTTTTTTACTCTCCTATTTAGCTCTCTCCCTTCTATCAAAGCCTTTGGCCTAAAATTTATCACCGGGAGAAAGTGGGACCCGGTAACCGGGAATTTTGCTGCCTTTCCCTTTTTGGTCGGTACGCTTTTAACCTCATTTCTTGCCCTGGCCATCTCCATCCCCTTTTCCCTCTCTCTTGCCCTTCTACTGGGAGAATATTCAAAAGGGGGAGTGGTATCCTCTTTTCTCACCGGCATGGTGGAGCTGCTGGCTGGCATTCCCTCGGTAATCTATGGTTTCTGGGGACTCTTTATCCTGGTGCCGGTGATAAGATTCATAGAACTTAAATTAGGTTTAATCCCTTATGGGGTGGGGATATTTACTGCCTCTTTGATACTCTCGGTCATGATTATCCCCTATTCAGCTTCACTGGGAAAAGAAGTGGTAAATCTGGTGCCCCGCGACCTCAAAGAAGCAGCCTATTCCCTGGGAGGCACCAAGTTCGAGGTGATAAAAAGGGTAATCCTGCCCTATGCGCGTTCCGGCATATTTGCCGGAATCCTGCTTTCCCTGGGCAGAGCACTGGGGGAAACCATGGCGGTTACCATGGTAATTGGCAACTCCCACTTTTTGCCCGGGAGTATCTTCAGCCCTTCCAATACCATGGCAAGCGTGATTGCCAATGAATTTACCGAAGCAGTAGATACTTTATATCTATCCTCCCTGATTGAAATAGGGCTTCTGCTTTTCCTCATCACCACCATTGTAAATATCGCCGGGCGATACATAATAAACAAAGTAAGCGTAGAGGTGCGATAGAAAATGAGAGACAAAACCTTATTCAGGATAATGCAGGACAGATTATTTAAATCGGTGGTAATGTCACTCGCTTTCCTCTCCACCCTGCCCCTGCTTTTCATCCTTTTCTACATATTCAAAAACGGCATATCGGTAATAAACTGGAAATTCCTGGTAAACCTTCCCAAGCCCGTGGGAGAAATCAGCGGGGGCATTTCCAATGCCATAGTGGGGACTTCCATCCTGGTACTTATTTCCTGCATAGTATCTGTACCCCTGGGAATTGCCTCGGGAATTTATCTCTCCGAATACAGGAAAAGCAGGCTCTCCTACTTTGTCAGGCTGAGTGTGGAGGTGCTGCAGGGAGTGCCCTCCATTGTCATAGGCATCATTGCCTACCTCTGGATTGTTAAACCCGTGGGCAGTTTCTCCGCGCTTGCCGGGGGAATAGCGTTGGGGATAATGATGCTTCCGGTAATAGTGCGGAGCACCGAAGAAACCTTGAAACTCATTCCCTACTATTTAAAAGAAGCCTCCCTGGCACTGGGCGTGCCCTATTACCGAACCATATTAAAAGTTATCCTGCCTACGGGATTAAGCGGGATAATGACCGGCATTTTGCTGGGTATAGCCAGGATTGCCGGCGAGACCGCACCCCTCCTATTTACTGCCTTTGGCAACCCTTTCATGAACGTTAACATTTTAAAACCGGTGAACTCCCTTCCCCTCCTAATCTTCAACTATGCCATGAGTCCCTATGCTGACTGGCAGAAAATCGCCTGGGGAGCCTCGGTGGTGCTGGTAACCATGGTGCTTTTTTTAAACCTAATTGCTAAAATGGTGGCGAAAAAATGGAAAATAGTATCTTAAAAATAGAAAACCTCTCTGCTTACTTTGGCAAGAACCGCATACTAAAAGACATAAACCTGCTCATTTCCAAGGAAAAGGTAACCGCAATCATGGG